>NZ_JBLVOH010000174.1:2064-4145 GCF_053543675.1 Microbacterium umsixpiens | reverse complement strand
TCGTGCTCGCCGACGGCCCGTAACCGACCAGCTGCACCCGCGGGTCGGCGACCGCGGTCGTGCCGCGGCCGTTCCGGTCGAGCTGGATGCCGCCGGCCGCGCTGCGCAAGTGCAGGGGCGCCAGGTGGCTGATGGCCGGACGGAAACCCGTGGCCCAGAGGATGACGTCGACGTGCTCGAAGCTGCCGTCGGCCCAGCGCACGCCGCCGGGCTCGATGCGCTCGAACATCGGGCGCCGTGCGGCATAGGCGCCCAGACGCTCGGCTTCGCGTTCCTGCGGGCGCAGCATGAGTCCGGTGACGCTGACCACGCTCTCGGGAGGGAGTCCTGCGGCGACGCGCTGCTCGACCAGAGCGACCGCGGCCGCACCGGCTTCGGGCGTGAAGTCGTCGTTCCGCCACACGGGTTCCCGACGGGTGACCCAGAGCGTGTCGGTGATCGGGGCGAGGGCGCCGAGGAACTGCACCGCGGACGCCCCACCGCCCACCACGAGTACCCGCTTGCCGAGGAAGTGCTCGGGGCCGGGATAGTCGACCGTGTGCAGCTGCTCCCCGACGAAGGTCTCCATCCCGGGGTAGTGCGGGAGGAACGGATGCGACCACGTCCCCGTCGCGTTCACCAGCGTGCGGGTCGTCCACTCCCCCTCCCGCGCTCGCACGATCAGGAGTCCGTCTTCGTCCTCGACGCGTTCCACGTGCACCGGTCGGAGCACCGGGAGTGCATGCGTGCGCTCGTATGCCGCGAAGTAGTCGGGGACGGCCACGTTGGCACGGGCTCCGTCACGCGGCGGCGGCGTGTCGCCGGGCAACTCGGCGACACCGTGCACGTCGCGCATCGTCAGGGCGTCCCAACGGTGCTGCCAGGCGCCTCCAGGTCGCTCATCCGCGTCGAGGACGACGTGCGAGATGCCGAGCCGCGACAGGTGGAAGGACGCCGAGAGGCCGGCCTGCCCTGCGCCGATCACCAGACTGTCGAGGATGCTCACGAAGAACAGAACGCCCCGCTCCTCCCGGTTGTTCCAGCCCGGTGACGACACTCCCGGGCGGCTGCCGCCGATTGGTGCTCGCGCGGATTCGTGTAGTACTCTTTTCAAGTTGCTCCGGCTTCTACGGAGCGGCATCTGGGCCTGTGGCGCAGCTGGTAGCGCACCTGCATGGCATGCAGGGGGTCAGGGGTTCGAGTCCCCTCAGGTCCACAACGAAACCCGCGAGAGATCGCGGGTTTTCTTGTTTTTCCGGGGCCTTTCGAAGCTGCGATGATCACCGGGAGCCGCGGGGAACGTCGCCGTCATAGGCTGACGACATGAGTAGAACCGATCGCGCCAGTCTCCTCGTCCACGTCGGCCGCGACGAGACGTTCGCTGCCTTGACCAGCCGCGAAGCGCTGCTCACCTGGCTGCCTCCCCACGGGATGCACGGGCGGTTCGAACGCTTCGACATGCGTGAAGGCGGCTCGTATCGACTGGTTCTCACGTATGACGACCCCACCGACTCGCCGGGCAAGACCTCGGCCGACTCGGACGCCTCCGAGGTACGCGTCGCGCGGATCGTGCCGGGCGAGCTCATCGTGCAGGAGGTCGACTTCGACTCCGACGACCCGACGTTCCACGGCACTATGCGGATGGAGTGGCGTGTCCGCAGCGTGGCGGAGGGGACGGAGGTCGAGCTGACGGCCCGCGACGTGCCCGAGGGCGTCCGCGCCCGCGACCACGCGCAAGGACTGACATCGTCGCTGGCGAATCTCGCCGCGTATCTCGAGCCCTGATTCCCGGCGCCGTGGCTAGCGTGCGACTTCATGAGCGTCAACCCGGTTCATTCCGCACGCTCCAGGATCTAGCGTGAACGCACCTCGACGAAAGGATGCGATCATGTCGAACCCCATCATTCCTCCGGTCCCTCCCGTCCCCCACGATGACGATGCGGCCGACGTGCCCACCAGGGACGTCGACGGTGAGCGCGTCCTCGATCCGGATGTCGATGACGCTCTCGTCGACAGCGCCGAGGCCGATCGCGTCGCCGCGGGAGCGGACGAGGAAGACCCTCTGACCTGATCAGGTTCGCGGAGAACACGGAAGCGGGGGG
>NZ_JBLVOH010000174.1:0-2044 GCF_053543675.1 Microbacterium umsixpiens | reverse complement strand
GGGGGGGCCGCTTCGTGCGACGCGGCAGCGACCGTCAGGTCGCCATCAGAGGCGGGCGGTGAGGAATCGTGATCGGACGGGTCGCGCGGCTGGAACCGCGCATCCTCTCGACGTCCTCGAGCACCTCGAACGCGGTCCCGTAGCGGGTGGCGAGCGGCAGGTCACGGAGCCAGGTCACCTCGACCTCGGTCTCGGCGAACTCGTAGACGCAGGCGACCACGTGGCGCGGATCGTTGGGTGAGTATCGAAGGTCGTTGATGACCCATTCCGACGCGGTGATGCGATTCAATATGAAGCGCGGATCGGGGAGTTCAGACATGCGGGGGCCCTCCAGGACTCTCTCGAGAAGAGCTTGCGCCCTCAGCGCTCCGAGAAGAAGCCCCTTGACAGCACCTGCGGAGGATGCGGGTCGGCTCAGCGGCCGGGGCGCACCGTCAGGTCGGTGATCTGTGCGTCCCGCGGAAGGTCGAGCGCCGTGAGGATGGTCGTGACCACGGCCTCCGGTGTGGCGTAGCGTTCCGCGTCGTACGCCTGGCCCTCCTGCTGGTGCACGCGCTCTTGCATCGGCGTCGCCGTGCGGCCGGGGTAGATCGAGGTCACCCGCACTCCGTGCGGCGCCTCCTCGGCGCGCAGGGCGTCGGCGAGTGCCCGGAGCCCGTGCTTGGACGCCGCATACGCGGACCATCCGGCGTTGGCGCGCAGGCCGGCGCCGGAGTTCACGAACACCACCTGTCCCTGCGACACGCGCAGCACCGGAAGGAGAAGCCGGGTGAGCTCCGCCGGAGCGATGAGGTTGACGGCGAGCTGCTGCTCCCACAGCGCGGCAGGCAGATCAGCGACGTCGCCGAGGTCGACGACGCCGGCGACATGCACCAGCGAATCGATGCGGTCGGGCAGCTGCTGCTTGGAGAGCGCCCACGACAGTCGCCCCGGCTGCGCGAGGTCGCCGACGATGACGGATGCCCCGGGAAGGTCGTCCGCGATCTGCTTGGCACGCCCTGCATCCCGAGCCATCGCCACGACGGCGTCGCCACGGTCCAGCAACCGACGGGCGAGAACCGACCCGATGCCGGAACCCGCACCGGTGATCAGGTGCGTGGTCATGTCAGCTGGCGTCTGCCGCAGGCTCTGCCACGTCGATCGGAACGATCGGGCAGTCCTTCCAGAGGCGCTCGAGCCCGTAGTAGACGCGCTCCTCCTGGTGGAAGACGTGCACGATCAGGTCGCCGAAGTCGAGCAGCACCCAGCGGGCCTCCGCCCGCCCCTCACGACGCACGCGCTTGTGACCGGACTCGATCAGGCGGTCCTCGATCTCGTCCGCGATCGCGGCGACGTTGCGCTCGCTGTTTCCCGTCACGAGCAGGAAGATGTCGACGAGCGGCAGCGGCTCGGAGACGTTGAGCGCGACGAGATCCTCACCGCCCTTGTCGATGGCGGCTTGGGCTGCGAGGCGCAGCATCTCTTCGGCAGTTTCAGGTGATTGCATCAGATCATTTTCGTGGTGAAGGCGATGACGAGAACGACGCCGATCGCGAGGGCGAGTCCGCCGGCGATGATGGCGAGGGTCACCATCAGTCGGTTCCCCTTCTCGGGGGCAGGAGGTCGGATGACCTCTCCGGCCGGCTTGATGGTGCTGACGGCCGCACTCGCGGCGATCGGCGTGGGCGAGGATGCCGGCGGCAGCTCGCCATCGATGAGAACGGCGTCGACGTCCTTGCCGTCGGTGGTGCCGAGCGCATGGCCCTGCGAGCCCATGCCCTTCGGCAGCTCGTAGGAACCGGTGACGAGGATCTCTCCGGTCGACGCGACCGGGCCCGAGAGCGAGCCCTCCCCCGGCGACGGGGTGAAGATCAGCGCGTTGGGCGCGGAATGCTGTGACCCCGTCGAATCTCCCACGCCGATCAGCTCGTCGAACGAGGGCCGGAAAGGCGTGTGCGCTTCGGGGGCGTCGGCGAGAAGGCCTTCTCCGAACGAAGAGTTGACGGTCGGACGCACGTCGTCGTCTTCATCGTCGTCGGCATCGTGCACGTCGGCGAGGACGTCA
>NZ_JBLVOH010000173.1:3612-5574 GCF_053543675.1 Microbacterium umsixpiens | reverse complement strand
CGCGGCCGATCCATCGGGTCGTCTTCGACATGGACTTCGACGGCGTGCTCGAGCGGATCGGCGAGGTGCTGCGGCGCCCGCTTCCGTGGCGCTGAGGCGCGCGGCGATTCAGTCGTAGGAGCGCGCGCGCACCCACGGCATCGGCAGCAGATCGGCGGCGGTCACCCACACCGGGTGGCCGCCGTCGTCGGCGAGTGTGCGGATGCCCGGGGCGATGGCGGGCACGAGCTCACGGCACACGCCGCAGGGGTTGAGGATGACCGTGGTTCCGTCTTCCCGCAGCCCCACCGCGACCATGGCCTCGATGTCCTGCTCGCCGCCGATCCTGGCGTTCGCGAGGGCCGTGCTCTCGGCGCAGACGCTCACTCGCGGGGAGCGCAGGCTGAGGCCGAGATAGATCTGTCCGGACGCTCCGCGGGCGGCAGCCGCGACGCGGTGCAGGTCGGCGTCGTGGGTACGGACGAGGAGTTCGGAGGCGGCGTCGACGAGGCGGCGGTCGGTGTCGTTCAGCGGTGAAGTCACGATGCACTCTTTCTGTCGCGAAGGGCGATCCTGCTATACTATAGTCGTCAACGGGTCGATCACCTCCCCCTCGAGGGCAGAGCAAAGGAGCTCCATGAGCACTGAAGAAGTAGTGGCAGCCACGGCGCCGCAGCAGCTGACGAGCAAAGCCAGCAAGACAGAGCGCCGCAACCTCCGGGCGCTGAGCTGGGGCCACGCGCTCGAGTGGTACGACTGGGCGATCTTCGGGCTCCTGTCGGTCTACCTCGGTGCGGCGTTCTTCCCCTCCGACAGCCCGCTCGCCTCGACCCTGAACGCGCTCGCGGTCTTCGCGGTCGGCTTCGTCGCACGCCCCCTCGGCGGTGTCGTCTTCGGCTTCGTCGCCGATCGGTACGGGCGCCGGAAGATCATGATCTTCGCCGTCGGAGCCGTCGCCCTGGGCAGCTTCATCATCGGCATCCTCCCCGACTTCCAGACCATCGGCGTTCTCGCGCCGATCATCGTCGTCGCCGCACGCCTCCTCCAGGGCCTCTCCGCCGGTGTCGAGGCGCCGCTCGGAACGGCATACGCGCTCGAGCTGGTGCCCAATCGTCCCGGTTACGTCGCCGGGTTCTTTGCCTTCTTCAACAACCTGGGCAACCTGCTCGCACCGCTGTCGATCTTCTTCATCAGCCTGCTGCTGGGACCGGAAGCCCTGGCGGCCTACGGCTGGCGCATCCCGTTCCTCGTGGGCGGAGCGTTCGGTCTCATCGTCCTGTGGCTGCGCCGCACGCTGCCGGAGACGCTCGACACCGCGGCCATCCGCACGGTCGGCGCGATCCCCACGAAGAACAACTCCGTGTGGCGCGATGTGCGCAAGTACTGGCTGAGCGTGCTTGCCACGGTGTTCATCGTGGGCGCCATCCAGGCGTACAACTACACCTGGATCGCCGGTCTGCCGAACCTCGCGAACGGCACGTTCGGAGAGGACCCCACCGCGGTGTTCGCCATCACGACCGGCATGGGCATCTTCCTGACGCTCGGCGCCTACGGCCTGAGCCGCATCCTCGACCGGTTCCCGATGTCCCGGTGGTTCGTCGTCGCCCGTCTGCTGGCGATCCCGACCATCTTCCTGGCGCTGCTGTACTCGCAGCCCGGGGTCGGAACGCTCGCCGGAGTGATGTTCGGTGGCGCCATCGTGCTGCTGCTCAACATGACCATCTTCGTCGTCGTGTCCAACTCGCTCCTGCCGCAGCACATCCGCGGCACCGGTCTCGGACTCGGGTACGGTCTCGGCGTGGCCATCTTCGGCGGCACGGCCTCGTACCTGCTGCTGTGGCTGCAGAGCCAGGGGATGATGTGGGTCTTCCCGATCTACATCGCCACTCTGTGTGCGATCAGCGTCGTGCTCTACGTCCTCGCCAAGAACCGCAACGGCCTCTTCGTGGGCAAGTGACCGCCTGATGGATACCTGGCGTGGGG
>NZ_JBLVOH010000173.1:2242-3567 GCF_053543675.1 Microbacterium umsixpiens | reverse complement strand
CCTGATCATCTCGATCCTCCAGCCGACGATCTCGCGCCTCCGGTGGCTGAACCTCGGAGCATCGGCGATGCTCATGGCCTACAACCTGATGCTCGGCAGCGCGCCCATGGTCGCGCTCAACATCACCCTGATCGCGATCAACTGCTGGTACCTGTTCGTCTACATGCGTTCCGCCCGTGCCGCACGGGCGGAACCGGTGGTCGCGGACGGGCTCAGTGAAGCGTCCGAACGGCCTGTGAGCCGCTAGGACATGACAGAAAGCATGGATATGGAACGACTGATCATTGACACCGACCCCGGGATCGACGACGCGGGAGCGCTGTTCTGGGCGCTCGCCTCGGACGCCTTCCACATCGAGGCGCTGACCACGGTGTTCGGCAACGTCGATGTCGACACCGCCACGGCGAACGCCCGCAAGATCGCGGCGCTCGCCGGTCGTCCCGACCTGCCCATCTGGAAGGGTGCGAGTCGGCCGCTGGTCGGTGAGCCGAACTTCGCGGAGCACATCCACCGACCCGGTGGCGTGGGCTACTGGGAGTACCCGGACCCGGATCCCGATGCCGACGTCGAATCCGATGCCGTGCGTCGGATGATCGAGACGGTCATGGCGGCACCGGGCGAGGTGACCATCATGGCGCTCGCTCCGCTCACGAACGTCGCGCTGGCGATCAAGCTGGAGCCGGAGTTCGCGCGCTCGGTGCGTCGCATCATCTACATGGGTGGGGCGGCCCTCACCTGGGGGAACGTGACGCCGGTCGCGAGTGCGAACATCTACAACGACCCCGAGGCCGCCGAGATCGTCATCCAGTCCGGCGCTCCGCTCACGCAGGTCGGTCTGGATGTGTCCCGCAGCTTCTCGCTCTCGCCCGATCACATCCGCACCCTCTGGGAGTCGCGCTCGCCGATGGGTGTGGCGCTCTGCGAGATGATCGGCTACCCCGACCGTCAGGACGACCGCGACGACATGCCGGAGTGGAAGACCGAGGGCATGCACCTCAACGACGTGCCCTGCGTCGCCTATGCGCTCAACCCCGAGTGGTTCACGGTGCGGCGGCTGCGTGTGGACGTGGAACTGAACGGCACGCACACCCGCGGTCAGACGGTCGTGCAGATGATCGACCGGTGGCAGGGAGTGCCGAACGTCGACGTGCTCTTCGACATCGACGCGCAGGCGGTCGCCGATGCGCTGACGGCCTCGGTGACCGCATTCGGAACCGCCGTCGACTGACCGGCGTCCCTCGAACGGCCTCACCCTCGGAATCGGGGGTGGGGCCGTTTTCGCGTGTGTGGGGGGCGATGCTGACGGTGACGCATCGTCAGCTCTA
>NZ_JBLVOH010000173.1:0-2222 GCF_053543675.1 Microbacterium umsixpiens | reverse complement strand
CTCTAGAGTCGAGTGATCGCCACCCCTGCCACCCGAATTCGAGGACAATCGACGATGAGCACGATCTTGGGAGTGAGATACCGCGTGCGATGGGTGCGTTGCCTCGTGGCTCTCGGGGTTTCGAATGCGACCGTCGGCGCTCTGCTGGGATTGATGTACTGGCTGTATTCGTTTGGATTCGACTGGGGAAGTATCGCGGACTCCGGCAACGGCGAGGCTGTGTGGAGTTCCGTCCTGGCGAGCGCCGTCTTCGGACTTCTCGTGCCCACGGGGTTGAGTCTCTTGTCGCTGGTTCCGCAGCCGAGATCACCTCGTTCGTGGCCGATGCGAGTAGCCGTGGGGCCTGTGGCCTGTTCCCTTCTCAGTTTTATCTTCGTCTGGTACTTTCCCGCTGTGCTCGCATTCGTCGCGCTGGCAGCGGTCGGTGGCGGTGCGCTCTGCATCCTGGCTGTTCGGCTGGTCAACGGCGTGGGAATGTCTACTTGAGTCAGACAGCCGACGGTCATCACGCCGACTTCTTCACTTACGCGTCACTCAGCTGGTTCGAAGCGGCGAAGCCGACCTGGGAACAGCAGGCTTCGAGCCTTTCCGCGCTTATGGAGGAGTCGCGATGACGTCGAGAAGGACAAGAGCGTTCCCCCTCATGCTCCTGCTGCTTGGTGCCGTGTTGGTGACGGCTGCGATCGTTGCGTTGTTCCGCTACGGATCGGTCGGCGGTTGGGAGGTATCTCCCGTAGAGCCAGACCATGTCACGCCCCTGCTCGGCACCTTCACGATCTTCGCGGCCGGGGGAGTGCCGGTCGCGCTGATGTGCTGGTCTCTCGAGCGACCGGTGAGTGGCGGATCATCGCGAGTCAGCCGCAACAGTATCCGCCATGTCCTCATCCCCAACGCCTTGGCGGCTGTCGTGGTATCTTCCCGATTTATCTGCTCGTGTGGGATTGGTATCAGGCCTTCGCGGTCGTCGGCGGACTCGCCGTTCTCGGAAGCGTCATGTGCTTCGTCGCCCTGTCTGTCGGAGACAAGGCGCGGGTGAGGACGGCCGACCCCGACGATGCGATCGAGCACCGGTGACCGCCTCCCCGGGACCACACTCGCCGGGGTTCCAGGAAAGATCGCTCCACTGTAAGAAGGCAGGACGGTCTATTTGACCGCCGCGCTTGACGCGATCTTGGTCCGTCAGCGTCCGCGATCTGTTGGTACGCCCAGGACTCCACTCTCGCGCTGATGAAGGCCCGCTACGCCCGCTCAGTGCTGACGCTCCACCGTCGCCGCTCCGAGTGCACGGGAAGCTGTCGAATGCACGGCCGGGCCGCGTCGACAGCCCGTGCAGTCGTCGGTAAGCCGTGCACTCGGGAAGGAGTGGCGGATTGCTTGACCTTGACGCAACGTCAACTTCTAGAGTCGAGATATCGAACAGGAAGGAGGCGACATGGAACGGGACGACTGGTCCATCCAGGAGATCGCGCGGTTGGCGGGAACCACGAGTCGCACGCTGCGGCACTACGACGACATCGGGCTGCTGCCGCCTTCGCGCATCGCGCCCAACGGCTACCGGCACTACGACGGACGGGCGCTCGTGCGCCTGCAGCGCATCCTCCTGCTGCGGGAGCTCGGACTCGGGCTGCCGCAGATCGCGGAGGTGCTCGAACGTGAGCGCGGCGAAGCATCCGCCCTCGAGACCCACCTCGCGCTGCTGCGCGAGGAACAGACCAGGCTGGCGCGGCAGATCGCGTCGGTCGAATCGACCATCACAGCATTGAGAGGAGGTGAGAACCTCATGGCAGAGAACATGTTCGACGGCTTCGACCACACCCAGTACAAGGAGGAGGTCGAGGATCGTTGGGGTAAGAAGGCCTACGCCGACAGCGACCGCTGGTGGCGGGGGATGACGGATGCCGAGCGCGCCGACTGGCAGCAGCGCGTGTCCGACCTCGGACGCGACTGGATCGCCGCGGCAGAGAGCGGCATCGACCCGGCATCCGCCGAGGCTCAGGATGTCGCGCGACGCCACGTCGAGTGGCTCACGGGCGTCCCGGGCACACCCGCGGCCGTCCCCGGCGGCGACACCAAGGCGTACGTGATCGGGCTCGGCGAGATGTATGTCGCGGATCCGCGCTTCGGCGCGAACTACGCGACATCGTCCGGCGGCACCCACGGCGCGGAGTTCGTCCGCGACGCGCTCCGCGTCTACGCGGAGGGCAACCTCTAGCGAGTGGGGG
>NZ_JBLVOH010000172.1:2262-3425 GCF_053543675.1 Microbacterium umsixpiens | reverse complement strand
GCCTCGGTGAGCGCGATGAGCGCCGTGCGGGCGGCGACCACCGTGATCTGCTGCCCGATCATCGCGCGGATGAGCATCTCGTGCGGGTCCGCCGAGCCGGGAACCCGCATGCCGGGCGTGCGGGCGACGAGCGGGGCGAGCTCGGGGTGCACGGAGAGCGCTTCGTCGATCGCCAGCGGATCGGCGTCGAGGTCGAAGATGCGGCGCACGGTAGCCACCAGCGGCGCCAGATCGCCGAGGCGCGCGACTCGAGCCCGCAGGTGCAGGCGTTCCGACGCATCCTGACTCACCTCGAACCAGGCGGGACCGCCGGCCATCCGCAGATGCCGGGAGAAAGACGACGCTGTGGTCTCTTCGACCCCGGGTACGGCGCGTGCCGCCATCCAGGTGAAGATGCCGCTCGCGTCGAGCGGACCGCGGTACGGCAGGACGAGGTCGATGGCGCCGGGAACCGCGGACGCCGGCAGACGTCGACGCGCCCTGAGCTCGCCGGGGGCGAGGCCGAAGACCTCGCGGATCGTGTCGTTGCACTGGCGGATGCTGGCGAAGCCGGCCGAGAACGCCACATCGGAGATCGGCATGTCGGTGCCGACGAGCAGCATCCGCGCCGTGTGCGCACGATGCGCCCTGGCGAGGGCGAGGGGCCCGGCACCGAGTTCGGTCGTCAGCAGACGGGTGAGGTGCCGGCTGGAATACCCGAGACGCGCGGCGAGCCCCGGCACCCCCTCGCGCTCGACGACGCCGTCGGAGATGAGTCGCATGGCCCTGGCCGCGACGTCACCGCGGATGTCCCATGCCGGAGACCCGGGGGCGGCTTCGGGGAGGCAGCGCTTGCAGGCGCGGTACCCGGCCTCGTGTGCGGCCGCGCTCGTCGGATAGAACGTCACGTTCTGCGGTTTGGGTGTGCGTGCAGGGCAGCTCGGACGGCAGTAGATCCCGGTCGAGCGCACGGCCGTCACGAACTGCCCGTCGAAGCGGGTGTCGCGCGCGCTGATGGCACGGTAGCGCTCGTCGAAGTCGATCACGGGGAAGCTCATGCCTCCACCCTGCCACGCACCACCGACCTCGACTGGCGGAAATCGGACATCGCTGTGGGCCTCAAGACCGAACCCCCGAGCTGACACGAAGCCCCGTCACAACGCCGAGACCCCGACCTGCACACG
>NZ_JBLVOH010000172.1:0-2229 GCF_053543675.1 Microbacterium umsixpiens | reverse complement strand
CCCGAGAAGCGGGGGCGTCGGCGCGGACGCCGGCCGCTCAGTGGAAGAAGTGACGCTCTCCGGTGAAGAACATCGTGACGCCGGCCTTGCGGGCAGCATCCACGACCTCCTCGTCGCGCACCGATCCGCCGGGCTGCACGATCGCGGTGACACCGGCGTCGATCAGCACCTGGGCGCCGTCCGCGAACGGGAAGAATGCATCCGACGAGGCGACCGAACCGGCAGCCCGGTCGCCGGCGCGCTCGACCGCGAGGCGGCACGAGTCGACGCGGTTGACCTGGCCCATGCCGACGCCGACCGTGGCGTTGTCCTTCGCGAGCACGATGGCGTTCGACTTGACGGCGCGGCACGCCTTCCACGCGAAGATGAGGTTCTCCATCTCCTCGTCGCTCGGACGCTCGCCCGACACGAGCTCCCAGTTCTTCGCGACGGAACCGATGTCGTCCGGGAAGCGGTCGGCGTCCTGCAGCAGCAGTCCACCCGAGACCAGGCGCACGTCCATGCGCTCCTGCTGCCAGTCCTGCGGGAGCTGCAGCAGTCGCAGGTTCTTCTTCGCCTTGAACACCTCGAGGGCGGCGGGCTCGAACGACGGCGCGACGATGACCTCGGTGAAGATGTCCTTGAGGTTCTCGGCCATCTTCAGGGTGACCGTCCCGTTCGCGGCGATCACTCCCCCGTAGGCGGAGACCGGGTCGCACTCGTGCGCGCGCAGGTGGGCGCTGGCGATCGGGTCGAGGGCATTCGGGGCGGTCGTGGCGATGCCGCACGGGTTGGCGTGCTTGATGATCGCGACGGCCGGCTTGACCATGTCATACGCGGCCCGCAGCGCGGCATCCGCGTCGACGTAGTTGTTGTACGACATCTCCTTGCCCTGCAGCTGCGTGGCCTGGGCGATGCCGTGACCGCCGGCGCGCGTGTAGATCGCGCCGCGCTGGTGCGAGTTCTCGCCGTAGCGGAGGGTCGCGAGGCGCTCGGCCTGGATCGTCAGATGTGCGGGCAGGTCGCCGGGCTCGGTGAGCGTGCCCTCGGCGAACCACTGCGCCACCGCAGTGTCGTAGGCGGCGGTGTGCGCGAACGCGCGGGCCGCGAGTTCGCGGCGCTGCGCAACCGAGGTGCCGCCGGCGGCCACGGCCTCGACGATCGCGGGGTAGGACTGCGGCGACACGACGATCGCGACGTTGGCGTGGTTCTTCGCCGCGGCGCGCACCATGGCGGGGCCGCCGATGTCGATCTGCTCGACCACGTCGTCGCCGACCGCGCCCGAGGCGACGGTCTCGACGAACGGGTACAGGTTCACGACGACGAGCTCGAACGGCGCGATGTCGAGCTCCTCGAGCTGACGCTCGTGCTCCTCGAGGCGCAGGTCTGCCAGCAGACCTCCGTGCACCTTCGGGTGCAGGGTCTTCACCCGACCGTCGAGCATCTCGGCGACGCCGGTGACGGCGGCCACATCGGTCACGGTGAAGCCGGCGTCGCGGATCGTCGCGGCGGTCGACCCGGTCGAGACGATCTCCACGCCGGCATCGGCGAGAGCTGCGGCGAGCACCAGCAGGTCGGTCTTGTCGCTCACCGAGACGAGCGCGCGCCGGATCGGCACGGTGTCGCGATCGCGGTAGAGCGTGGGGTCGTGGCGGGGGCCGGCCATGATGGCTCCTTCGTGCGGGGGCGTCGGGTGGGGGTCAGGAAGAAGGCGTGAGGGTGAGCTCGCCAGTGGCGATGCCGCGGACGACGTCGATGAGCAGTCGGCGTTCGACGGGCTTGATGCGCTCGTGCAGGCTGTGCTCGGTGTCGCCGTCGAGGACGGGCACGCGCTCCTGGGCGAGGATCGGTCCGGAGTCGACGCCGTCGTCGACGACGATCACGCTGGCGCCGGTCTCGCTGACGCCCGCGGCGAGCGCATCGCGGACGCCGTGCGCTCCGGGGAACTCCGGCAGGTAGGCGGGGTGCGTGTTGATGAGGCGCGGGGAGTACTGCGCGACGAGCGACGGCGGCAGCAGACGCATGAGTCCGGAGAGGACGACGAGATCGGGGTTCCAGACGGCGAGCTGACGGCCGAGCTCGTCCCCCCAGGCCTCACGGCTCTCGTGCTCGTGCCACGGCACGGTGAAACTGGGGATGCCGAACTCCTCGGCGTGGGCCAGCCCGTCGGCTTCGCGGTCGGCACCCACGACGATCACCCTGGCGGGGAAATCGGGATGACGAGCGGCCTCGAGGAGGGCGCGAAGGTTC
>NZ_JBLVOH010000171.1:26670-27841 GCF_053543675.1 Microbacterium umsixpiens | reverse complement strand
CGACGGCTCGTCCGACGGGCTGGAGTCGGCGGCGGTTCGTATCGCGGCGCAGGTCCGGGCCTCCGGGCGTCGGCAGGTGTTCCCCGCGTCGGGCCGCGACGACGACCTCGAGGCCGTCGGGGCGCCGATCCGCGTCGACGGCCGTGTGGTCGGCGTCGTCGTCGCGTTCGCGGCACCCGTCGGGGCGGCGCTCGTGCGGGCCGCCGAAGAGGTCGCCGACTGGTGCGCCGCGCAGGTCGAGCTCGGGGTGCTCGACTCATCACGGACCCAGCTCGCCGAGGCGGAGCTGCGGTCGCTGCGAGCGCAGATCTCCCCGCACTTCATCTACAACGCCCTCACGGCGATCGCCTCGTTCATCCTCACCGACCCCGAGCGTGCCCGCGAGCTGGTGCTCGAGTTCGCCGATTTCACGCGCTACTCATTCCGGCGACAGGGGGAGTTCACCACGCTCGCCGAGGAACTGGGCAGCATCCACTCCTACCTCGAACTGGAGCGCGCCCGCTTCGGCGACCGGCTGCGCGTGACGCTGCAGATCGCGCCGGAGACCCTGGCGACGGTCATCCCCTTCCTCTCGGTGCAGCCGCTCGTCGAGAACGCGGTGCGGCACGGGCTCGAGCCGGGTGAGGGCGGCGGCGAGATCCGCATCGCCTCACGCGACGACGGCACGCACACCGAGATCACCGTCGAGGACGACGGTGTGGGAATGGAACCCGAGGCCCTGCGCGCCACGCTCACCGCGAGCGACGACGGCGTGCACGTCGGCCTCCGTAACGTCGACACCCGGCTGCGCCAGCTCTACGGTGCGGACGGCGGTCTGGTGGTCGAGACGAACACCGGCGCGGGTACCCTGGTGCGCATGCGGGTCCCGAAATCTCAGCCGCAGCACGATCCGGACACCGAGTGACGACGATGCCGACGAACAGTGCACCCCCGGTAGACGTCCTCGTCGCAGACGATGAGAACCCTGCGCTCGACGAGCTCGTTCACCTGCTGCGCACCGATCCGCGCATCGGGCAGATCCTCACGGCGTCGTCGGGTGCCGAGGCGCTGCGGCTGATGTCCGAGCGCGCGGTGCGGATCGCGTTCCTCGACATCCACATGCCGGGTCTCAGCGGCACCGACCTCGCGCGGGCGCTGATGACTCTCGCCGCGCCACCGGCGGTCGTGGTGG
>NZ_JBLVOH010000171.1:21828-26619 GCF_053543675.1 Microbacterium umsixpiens | reverse complement strand
CCGACGACGCCAAGGCGGTGGAGGCGTTCGAGCTGCGAGCCGCCGACTACCTGCTCAAGCCGGTGCGGGCCGCGCGGCTGCGTCAGGCGGTCGACCGCGTGGTCGAGCTCGGCGACGACACCGCGGCATCCGGCGACGACGAGGTGCTGCCGGTCACGGTCGGCTCCGCGGTGCGGTTCGTGCGCCGCAGCGACGTGACCTGGGTGCAGGCGCAGGGCGACTACTCCCGGCTGCACACCGGCGACGGCGCGGGTCATCTGGTGCGCATTCCCATCTCCGAGCTCGAGATGCGGTGGACGGATGCCGGATTCCTGCGCATCCACCGCTCGTCGCTCGTGCGCATCTCCGCCGTGACCGAGGCTCGGCTCTCCGGCGCGGATGCCGCCGTCTCGATCGGTGGACTCTCGCTTCCGGTGAGTCGGAGGATGGTGCCGGCCGTGCGCGAGGCGTTGGTGCGCGGCGAGGGCGCGTGATGACCGAGAAACCGAAGCGGGTCCGCGTCACCGCCGATCTCCCCGACCGGCGCCCGGTGCCCCTGACCCGCGGCATCGCACTGCCCGGTGCCCCCGTGGACGAGGCGGATGCCGTCTACGCGCGGGCCCTGATGCGCAGCCAGCTCCGCCTCGCGCTGGGGACCGTCGCCGGGTTCGTGGTCGTCGTCGTCGCGCTCACCCTGGCGATCGCGCTCATCCCCGAGATCGGGCGCATCCTGGTGTGGGGCCTGCCGCTGTCCTGGCTGCTGCAGGCGTACGCGTTCTACCCGATCATCGTCGTCTTCGCGGTGCTGTACGTGCGCACCGCCGGCCGCAACGAGCGCCGGTACCGGGCGCTGCGGGATCGCGAATGAACGCGGTGCTCGACCTCATCGGGGTCGCGCTCGTCATCGTCGCCACGCTGCTGATCGGCGTCTACGGGCTGCGCGTCTCACGCACGACGGGAGACTTCTTCGTCGCCTCGCGCACCGTGCGACCGGTGTGGAACGCGTCGGCGATCAGCGGCGAGTATCTGTCCGCCGGCACGTTCCTCGGGCTGTCGGGCCTGGTGCTGCTCGACGGTGCCCGCGGCTTCTGGTTCCCGATCGGCTATGCCGCCGGCTACCTGCTGGTGCTCGCATTCGTCGCAGCCCCGCTCCGGCGCAGCGGCGCGTACACGATCCCCGACTTCATCGAGGCGCGGCTGGAATCGACTTCTGCACGGCGGGTGACCAGCATCGCGGTGCTCGTCATCGGCTGGCTGTACATCGTGCCGCAGCTGCACGGCGCCGGGCTCACCCTGCTCGTCGTCGCCGGTCTGCCGGAGTGGGTGGGGGCGGTGACCGTCGCGGTGCTCGTGGCGGCGGCGGTCGCGGCGGGCGGCATGCGGGCGATCACCTACGTGCAGGCGTTCCAGTACTGGCTCAAGCTCACCGCTCTCCTGGTGCCCGTGGTGTTCATCGCCTTCGCGCTCAGCGGGGGACCGCACGACTTCGATCCGGCCCTCGTGTTCCCCGCTGAGGCCGGTCCCTCCGGCTTCGACGTGTACGAGACGGCCTCGCTCCTGCTCGCGCTGCTGCTGGGCACGATGGGTCTGCCGCACGTGCTGGTGCGGTTCTACACGAGCCCGACCGGGGTGTCTGCCCGCCGCACGACCGTGATCGTGATCGGCATGGTGAGCGCGTTCTATGCGGTGTCGAGCACGATGGGGCTGCTGGCCCGCATCGCCGCTCCCGACCTCGCCGTGCCGGGTGTGGCGGACACGGTGGCGCTGCTGCTGCCCTCGCGGGTCTTCCCCGGAATGCTCGGGGAGCTGCTGACCGCGCTGATCGTCGCCGGAGCGTTCGCCGCGTTCCTGGCGACCTCGGCCGGACTCGTCGTGTCGCTCGCGGGGGTGATCAGCCAGGACGTGTTCTCGGGCTCGGTGCGCTCGTTCCGCCTGTCGGCGGTGCTCTGCGCCCTGGTGCCGCTCGTGATCGCGCTGCTCACGGCGCCGGCGGGGCTCGGATCGAGCGTCGGCGTGGTGTTCGTGGTGGCGGCCTCGACGCTGTCGCCGGTGGTGCTGCTCGGCGTGTGGTGGCGTGGGCTCACCGCTCGAGGGGCCGTGGCCGGGATGGTGTCGGGCGGATTGGCCGCGGGTCTCGCGCTGCTCGTGCACGCGGCGGTCGGGGGAGTCGGCGTCGCCGCGCCCTACCTCGCGCAGCCGGCCGCCTGGACCATCCCGCTCGCCACGACCGTGACGGTCGTGGTCTCGCTCCTCGACCCGCGGGGGCCGTCGCCGCGCACCGAACGCTTCCTCGCGCGGGTGCACACCCCGGAGCGCAGCTGAGTCAGGGTCGGAACGCGCCTGAGTCAGCGGGCTGAGTCAGGACCGGGGAGTGCGCAGCGTCCAGGCCGGCCACCAGCCGTCGGGGAGACGCGCGAGGAGGTCTTCGGCATCGTCCAGCTCCTCGGCCGGGAACGACGGGTCGGGTTCGCCGCCGCCCGACCGTCCGCCCCCGTCAGGGGTGCGCAGCTCGGTATGCAGCCAGCGTCGCTGCCCGACGGGGAAGACCTCCCGCAGTCCTCCGGCGGCGATCGCGAGCAGGGTCTCCTCGAGCTGGTCGGCGACACTCTCGGCGGTCTCGTCGCAGGCATCGCAGGTGCAACTGGGCGCGTATTCCCGGGTCAGGGCTCCGGACTGGATGAAGACGGATTCGGCCGTCCCGGTGAGGGTGATCTGCGCCCCTGTGGTGGGGCGCAGGTGCCAGATGCGTGCCCCCGAACCGTCGGACCGTCGGTCGACATCGACGTCGTACCAGGTCTCGAGGTGGTCGACCAGGGCATCGACGACGCCTATCACCGGGGCGAACCGTTCCGGATGGGTCACCCGTGAGTAGGCGTCTTCCGGAGGCGGGCCACCGGCCCAGCGGGATCCGTAGTGGATGACACGGCCGGACTCGTCGACGAACTCCGGGATCGCGAGCACCGGGCGCGTGAACGGCACCGGGGCGACGACGAATTCGATGTCCACCTCTTCGCGCCGCAGGGCGTCGAGCTCCTCGGCGTCGCGGTCGGCCTGCGGCCAGGACGCGAGCATCTCCCGGAACGGCTCGCGCTGTTCCGGGTGCTCGGTGATCCCCCTCAGCAGGCCGGCGACCGGGACCGAGATCGTCGAGGTGCCCACCTCGGGTTCGCTCGTGAAGCGCCACCTCGCCGCCGGATGCGCCACGGCGATCGCGTTCCCCAGGAACCGTTCCGCCGCCTTCGTCGTCTCGGGAGCGTCGAGGAGCTCGGGATGCGCGGCCACGAAGTCCCAGAGGGCGCCGAGGTCGGCGGCGAGGACGGCGGGGTCGGTGCCGGCCTCGCGCGCGAAGGCCTCGAAGAGCTCGAAGCCTTCGACGAATCGCGGGGGAGCGACCGGCTCGGGGCTCGGCCAGATCAGCATGGCGGACATGGCGTCCGGCATCGGCGCGAGCGCGCCGGGGAAGGTGTTCGACGTCGACATCGGACTCAGAGCTTCCGGCTGCGCGGCATGAGCCGTACGTCGGGGAGCGGCGGGGCCGGGATGCGCACGTCGTGACCCTCGACCGCGCCGAAGCGGGGCGATGCCGCTCCCGTCGCGGACTCCGCCTCCCACTCCTCGCGCGCGGCGACGATCTCGTCATGCGAGCGGCCGGCGAAGTTCCACCACATCACGATGTCGTCTTCGAAGGGTTCGCCGCCGAGCACGAACAGCAGAGCGCCATCGCGGCTGGCCACCTCGACCTCGTCGCGGGAGTCGCCCAGGTAGAGCAGACCGTTCCGGTCGAGTGGATGCTCGGCCACCACGGCATCGCCTTCGACGAGCATGAGCGCGTGCTCCCAGTCGCTGCGCAGCGGCAGGGTCACGCGGGAACCCGGGGCGAGCACGATCTCCGCACCGACGATGGGGGTGTGCACCGTGGCGGGCGAGCGCACGCCCGCGAACTCGCCGAGCACGACCGTGGCCTCGGCATCCGCTCCATCGTCAGCCGGGAGTGCGACGGAGGGCAGCTCGGTGTGGCGCTCGAACCCGGCCGCGCCGTGGCGGGCGGAATCCGGCAGCACGACCCAGAACTGCAGGGCGTCGAGGGGCACCGGACCCTCGCCGATCGAGTACTCGGAGTGGGAGATGCCGTTCCCGGCCGTCATCAGGTTGAGCTGACCGCGGCGCAGGTCGGCGTCGCTGCCGAGCGAGTCGCGGTGGCGGATCTCGCCGACCAGCGGCCAGGTCACCGTCTGCAGCCCGATGTGCGGATGCGGCTCGACCCGCATCTTCGTGTCGGCGGGCCCGAACCGGTCGAGGAAGCACCAGGCGCCGATCGTCGGCAGGTTGCGGTGCGGCAGTGCCCGCAGCACGTTCATGCCGCGTACCCCGCCGAGCGGCACTTCGCGCGGCTCGAGGATGAGGCGGCGCTGCCCGATCATTCCGCTCGGCCCGTCGGGTCCTCACCCGCGGATCCGGCATGTCCCGCGGGGGTCTTCGGCCAGCGGATCTCGGCGCCCGGCACCTCATGCGTCTCGAGGTACTTCGCGATGTAGGGGCAGAGCGGGACGATCGCCTCACCGCGCTCCGCGGCATCCGCCAGCGCGGCGGCCGCGAGCGTGCCCGCCAGCCCCTGGCCCTGGAATGCGGGGTCGACCTCGGTGTGGATGAAGCGGATGCTCCCGGGGCGCAGGTCGAAAGCCGCGAAGCCCGCGAGCACGTCGTCGGAGCGGATCTCGTAGCGCGACTCTTCGTCGTTGCGAGTCACGGTGATGTCGGTCATCGGATGCTCCTTCGAACGGGGTGCCTCCAACCTACGCCCGCCGCGCGGGG
>NZ_JBLVOH010000171.1:15154-21808 GCF_053543675.1 Microbacterium umsixpiens | reverse complement strand
CCCGCGTCGGCGGGGGTCGTTACGCTGGAGGGATGCCGCAGACTCCCCGTGACCCGTACGCGGATCTGCCGTACGCCGACGAGCCCTACGACGACGGATGGGAGTCGTCCGCTCCTCCGGAGCCCATGGACTGGGAGCCGCAGGGCGCGGGCTACGAGCCGCCGCTCGACTGGGGACAGGGGCCGGTCACTCCGGTGGCCCCGGCTCCCTCCGCCGGCCGTGCGCCCGCCGTGCGCCAGGCCACTCCGAGCCGCTATCCGACTGCGCGCGAGGCGCTGCACACGGTCTTCGGCTACGACGAGTTCCGCGGCGACCAGGCCGACATCGTCGAGCAGGTCATCTCGGGCGGCGACGCCGTCGTCCTGATGCCCACCGGCGGCGGAAAGAGCATCACCTACCAGGTGCCCGCACTCGTGCGCGAGGGCACGGGGCTCGTCATCAGCCCGCTGATCGCGCTCATGCACGACCAGGTCGACGCGCTGCGGGCCAACGGCGTCAACGCGGCCTACCTCAACTCCACCCAGGCGATCGACGAGCGTCGCGAGGTCGAGCGGGCCTACGTCGCCGGCGAGCTCGACCTCATCTACGTCGCCCCCGAGCGTCTGTCGAACGCGCAGACGACGGCGCTTCTCCAGCGCGGAACGCTCAGCGTGATCGCGATCGACGAGGCCCACTGTGTGTCGCAGTGGGGCCACGACTTCCGTCCCGACTACCTCACCCTCGGCGACCTGGGCGAGCGGTTCCCCGGGGTGCCGCGCATGGCGCTCACGGCCACCGCGACCGCGGCGACGCACAAGGAGATCACCGAGCGGCTGCGCCTCGACGGTGCTGACGGCAGAGCGGCCGCGAAGCACTTCGTCGCGAGCTTCGACCGCCCGAACATCCAGTACCGGATCGTGCCCAAGGTCGACCCGCGCAAGCAGCTGGTCGCCTTCATCAAGGCGCAGACCCCGGCGAGCGACGACGGCGCCCAGCCCGCGGGCATCGTGTACGCCCTCAGCCGCAAGTCGGTCGAGCAGACGGCGACCTATCTCGCCGCACAGGGCCTCGACGCGCTGCCGTATCACGCGGGTCTTCCCGCCGAGGTGCGGGCGGCCAACCAGGCGCGCTTCCTCCGGGAAGACGGCGTGGTCATGGTCGCGACCATCGCGTTCGGCATGGGTATCGACAAGCCCGATGTGCGCTTCGTCGCGCACATCGACCTGCCGAAGTCGGTCGAGGGGTACTACCAGGAGACGGGTCGTGCCGGCCGCGACGGCGAGCCCGCGGTGGCCTGGATGGCGTACGGGCTCGGCGACGTCGTGCAGCAGCGCCGGCTCATCGACCAGAGCCCCGGCGATCGCACGTTCAAGATGCGGATGGGGCAGCACCTCGACGCCATGCTCGCGCTCTGCGAGACGGTCGAGTGCCGCCGACAGAACCTGCTCGGGTACTTCGGCCAGGAGTCGCAGCCCTGCGGCAACTGCGACACCTGCCTCGACGACACCGAGACGTTCGACGGCCTCGTGCCGGCGCAGAAGCTGCTCTCGACGATCGTTCGACTCAAGCGCGAGCGCAACCAGTCGTTCGGCGCGGGGCACCTCATCGACATCCTCCGGGGTGCCTCGACCGAGCGCATCCGGCAGCAGGGGCACGACAAGCTCGCGACGTACGGCATCGGCAACGACCTCTCCGACCAGGATTGGCGCAGCGTCGTTCGGCAGCTGCTGGCCCGCGGCATCCTGGTCGCCCAGGGCGACTACGGCACCCTCGCCCCCGGGGAGCAGGCGGCGGGTGTGCTGCGCGGCGAGACCGCGGTGCCGCTGCGCAAAGACACGATCGGGCGTCCGACCTCTTCGTCGCGGGCGCGCAAGACCAGTGCCGCCGACGCGCTGGATGCCGGGGACCGCGGCCTGTTCGAGGCGCTGCGCGCCTGGCGGGCCGAGACCGCTCGGGAGCAGGGTGTGCCGGCGTACATCGTGTTCGGCGACGCGACCCTGCGCGCGCTCGCCGAGCACCGGCCGGCATCTCTCAAGGACCTCGACGGCATCACCGGCATCGGCGCCAAGAAGCGCGAGGCCTACGGCGAGGGCGTGCTGGCGGTCATCGCCGCCGCCTGACCACCGCGGCCCAATCGCATAGACCCATAGCGTGCGGTCGGGAGAGCGGCAAGAACACCTAAGTACACTGGGTACACAAGAGTTCACAGAAGGGCAGCGATGATCGGCGTGAATCCCTTCCGCCCGACAGCCGGAGCCGAGCCTCCGCAGTTGATCGGTCGTGCCGGGATCCTCGATGAGTTCCGCTACGGGCTCCGCATCCGCTCCGGGGCGCCGGGGCTGCTGACCATCTTCACCGGCGCGCGAGGCATCGGCAAGACCGTCATGCTCGGTGAAGCCGAGGACGCGGCGCTCACTCACGGCTGGATGGTTGTCTCGGAGACCGCGACCCGTGGCTTCCTGGGTCGCATCGGCGAGGCGATGCGCGCCGCCGCAGAAGAACAGGGGCAGGGTCCGGCCGGAAGGCGGATCACCGGTATCGGCGCCGCAGGCTTCTCCATCACGACGCAGCTCCCTCCCGAACAGCAAGCAGGATGGCGACAGGTCGGCGAGAAACTTCTCCGACAGCTCGACGAGAACGGAACCGGGCTGGTCATCACCCTGGATGAGATCCACGGGGCAGACCGGGATGAACTCGCTCAGCTCGCAGCCTCGGTCCAGCACTACATCCGCGATGGTCTCCCGATCGCGCTCCTCTTCGCGGGCCTCCCCGCGGCGGTGTCCGATCTCCTCAACGAGGGGGTCGCGACCTTCCTGCGGCGGGCGGATCGGATCGATCTGCACGCTGCAGCCATCGACGAAGTCGAGAACTCATTCGCAGACATCTTCGCCGTCTGGGACACGCCACTCGATCCTGTGCTGATCAGGGCTGCGGCGGAGTCGACGGGCGGCTATCCGTTTCTGATCCAGCTGATCGGTTATCACCTGTGGCAGGTGGCCGAATCGACGGATCGACCGCTCGGCGCCGAGGACGTCGACCTGGCGCTGTCTGCCGCACACCGCAGAAATGCCCGTGTGGTCATCGAGGCTGCACTGTCCGCTGTCTCCCCGAAGGACCTCGACTTCCTCAGAGCGATGGCCGAAGACGATATCCCTGCGACCGCGGCAGACATCGGCCGTCGCCTCGGTGATAAGAAGAACACGGTCGGCAACTACCGCGCGCGGCTCATCGCTGCGGGCCTGATCCAACCAGCGGGCCACGGTCGCGTCGACTTCGCGATCCCCGGACTGCGGGAACATCTCCGCACTCGTTGAGCCTTTGTCGCGGTCGCCCTGTCGCGAGGCGACAACGGAACGCCGGCATATGCCCGCACGCGGTTGGAGGATGCTCACAGCGGAGTTCGCCCGGGTTTGTCGCAGACCTACCATGGGGGCACCCCTACTTCCCTGGAGGAATGCCATGGTCGACGCTGCCGTCCGTCCTTCGACGACACCCGATGAATCGCCCGCGACCGCGCTCGCCCCGCAGATGGACGTCGCCCGAGTCAACGAGGCCCTGATGGGCACCTGGGGCGACGTGCGCCGTCAGGCGCGCGAGATGATCAAGGACTCGGCGTTCTGGCGCAAGGACGAGCTCGGCAAGGACGAGCACCGCGAGCGCGTGCTCAGCCAGCTGCACCTGCTGGTCGAGAACAAAGCCGTGCACCGGGCGTTCCCCAAGTCGCTCGGCGGCGAAGAGAACAACGGCGCCAACATCGCCGGCTTCGAAGAGCTCGTGGTCGCCGACCCCAGCCTGCAGATCAAGTCGGGCGTGCAGTGGGGGCTCTTCGGTTCGGCCGTACTGCAGCTCGGCACCGCGGAGCACCACGAGAAGTGGCTCCCCGGCATCATGGACCTCTCGATCCCCGGCGCCTTCGCGATGACCGAGATCGGCCACGGCTCGGATGTCGCCGCGGTCGGGACGACCGCGACCTACGACGCGGCGACCGAAGAGTTCGTCATCAACACCCCGTTCCGGGCGGCCACCAAGGAGTACCTCGGCAACGCCGCGCTGCACGGTGTCGCGGCGACCGTGTTCGCGCAGCTGATCACCAACGGCGTGAACCACGGGGTGCACTGCTTCTACGTGCCGCTGCGTGGAGAGGACGGCGTCGACCTCCCCGGTATCGGCCGCGAGGACGACGGTCTCAAGGGCGGCCTCAACGGCATCGACAACGGCCGTCTGTCTTTCGACCACGTGCGCATCCCGCGCACGAACCTGCTCAACCGCTACGGCGACGTCGCGGCGGACGGCACGTACTCCAGCGCGATCGACAGCCCCGGCCGTCGCTTCTTCACGATGCTCGGAACGCTCGTGCAGGGACGCGTGTCGCTCGACGGTGCGGCGTCCTGGGCCTCCGCGCTCGGCCTGCACATCGCGATCACCTACGCCACCCAGCGTCGCCAGTTCGACGGCGCGGACGGGCAGGAGGTCGTGCTCATGGACTACGGCAAGCACCAGCGCCGTCTGCTCCCGCGTCTGGCGACCACGTACGCGCAGATCTTCGCGCACGACGAGTTCCTGCAGAAGTTCGACGCCGTGTTCTCGGGGCGCACCGACACCCCCGCCGACCGCGAAGACCTCGAGACGTTGGCCGCCGCTCTCAAGCCGCTGTCGACCTGGCACGCGCTCGACACGCTGCAGGAGGCTCGTGAGGCCTGCGGTGGTGCCGGCTTCATGTTCGAGAACCGTCTGGTGGGCCTGCGCGCCGACCTCGACATCTACGTGACGTTCGAGGGCGACAACAACGTCCTGCTGCAGCTGGTGGGCAAGCGTCTGCTGACCGACTACGCCAAGCAGTTCCAGGGCAAGGATGCCGCGGCTCTCGCCAAGTTCGCCGTCGGGATGACCGCGGGCAAGCTGTTCCACGGCGCCGGGCTCCGTCAGCTCGGCCAGGCGGTCTCCGACTTCGGTCAGGTCAGCCGGTCGGTCGAGCGGGGCCTCCGCGAGGAGCAGCAGCACGATCTGCTCGCCGGACGCGTGCAGCAGATGGTGGCCGACATCGCCTCCCGCCTTCGCCCCGGGGCGAAGGACAAGGCCCTCGGCGCCCGCCTGTTCAACGAGAACCAGGCCGAGCTGATCGAAGCCGCTCGTGCGCACGGAGAGCTGCTGCAGTGGGAGGCGTTCACCGACGCCGTGCACCAGATCGACGACGCCGACACCAAGAAGGTGCTCACCTGGCTGCGCGATCTGTTCGGTCTGCAGCTCATCGAGAAGCACCTCGCCTGGCACCTGATCAACGGGCGCCTGTCGACCCAGCGCGCCGCCGCCGTGTCGAGCTACATCGACCGGCTGTGCGCGCGGCTGCGCCCCCATGCCCTCGACCTGGTGAACGCGTTCGGCTACGAGCCCGAGCACGTGCGGGCGCCGATCGCGAGCGGCATCGAGAAGCAGCGCCAGGACGAGGCTCGCGCGTACTACGCCGACCTCGCCGCCACGGGCAAGGCGCCGATCCAGGAGAAGGCGCTCAAGAAGAAGCAGCGCTGATCTTTCGGGGCCGGGGCGCCTGTCAGGACGACCACTTCGTGAGGTCGATGCCGCGCTCCTCCGCAAGCGCGTGGAGGTGCTCGGCCGAGTCCGTCTCGATGCAAACGCACGCCTGCAGCCCCGCGGTGTCGTCGTCGCGCAGCAGGTAGTAGCTGGTCGCGTCGGTCAGCAGTTTGCCCTCGGCGTCGCGGAACAGCCAGCGCACCTTCACCAGCACGAGTCGATCCGACAGCTCGTTCGCGTCGAGGAGCTCGTGCCCGACGGAGGCGAGGCCGAGTTCCCGGTACAGGGGATAGGACTGCTTCAGCCCCGCGACCATCTCCTCCCGGGTGTCCAGGGCGCCGGAGACCCGGTCGTCGGCGATCATGCCGGGGGTCGACCACAGCTCGACGGCGGCTTCGGCGTCGAACTCCGTCAGGGATGCCGCATAGCGCGAGAGGTACTGTTCGATCCGGTCGGTGTGGATGCTCATGATGTCGAGGGTACGGACCGTTCGCATCGACCGTCAGGGGCCTTGACGGCAGCGGGTGCGTAGGGTGGATCGCGCCACCAGAAGAAGGAGTCCCCGTGACCCGCGTCAACGCCTACGCCGCACCCCGTGAAGCCGCCCCGCTGGAGAAGACCGTCATCGAACGGCGCGAGCTCGGGCCGTCCGATGTGCTCATCGAAATCGCGTTCGCCGGCATCTGCCACTCCGACATCCACACCGTGCGCGGCGACTGGGGGCCGCAGAGGTACCCGCTCGCTCCGGGGCATGAGATCACCGGGACGGTCGCGGCGGTGGGCGATGCCGTGACCCGGCACGCGGTCGGCGATCGCGTCGGCGTCGGATGCCTGGTGAACTCGTGCGGCGAGTGCCGCAACTGCCTGCGCGGTGAGGAGCAGTACTGCACCGAGGGCGCGGTGCAGACCTACGGCAGCACGGACCGCGACGGCACCGTCACGCAGGGAGGCTACTCCGAGCAGGTCGTCGTGGCCGAGAAATTCGTCCTGCGCATCCCCGACTCCCTGCCCCTGGATGTGGCTGCGCCCCTGCTGTGTGCCGGCATCACGACCTACTCGCCGCTGCGGCACTGGAACGTCGGTCCCGGCACCCGCGTCGCGGTCGTCGGCCTCGGTGGGCTCGGGCACATGGGCGTGCAGATCGCG
>NZ_JBLVOH010000171.1:2315-15134 GCF_053543675.1 Microbacterium umsixpiens | reverse complement strand
GATCGCGCATGCACTCGGTGCCGAGGTGACCGTGCTCTCGCAGACCCTGAACAAGAAGGACGACGGCCTGCGGCTCGGCGCCCACCACTATCGCGCCACGAGCGATCAGGAGACCTTCCGCGAGCTGCGTTCGTCGTTCGACGTGATCCTCAACACCGTGAGCGCCGTGATCGACCTGCGCTCCTACCTGAGCCTGCTCGACGTCGGGGGTGCGCTCGTGTGCGTCGGCGCGCCTGCCGAACCGCTGTCGGTCGGCGTCATGTCGCTGATCGGTGGCCGACGCTCGCTCGCCGGCAGCAACATAGGCGGCATCCGCGAGACGCAGGAGATGCTCGACTTCTGCGCCGAGCACGGTCTCGCCGCGGAGATCGAGGTGATCCCGGCATCCGAGATCAACGCCGCCTACGAGCGCGTGCTCGCTTCCGACGTGCGGTATCGGTTCGTGATCGACGCGGCCACTTTCGCCTGAATCTCGGGATCATACGCCTGAATTTCGGTATTAGGCCACGGCTCGGTCTCCGTTATGTAACATTCCACGTGACCACCGCTCGAGGTGTGTCAACGGATCGGAGATCGGAGATTGTATGTGCCCTGGATTTGGTCGGCGAGAGTTCATCGGCTTCGCGATGGTGTCGGCGGCAGCTGCCGCCGTGCAATCGAGGCTTCCGGCAACAGATCCGACAGCTCCTCAGGCTCTCGGTAAGGGCGCACTGCAGACAGCGGTCGACGCGGCCGCACCGGCACCCACCGTCGCGAAGCCCACCGACGATGCCACCCGGAAGCTGAATGCGCTCCGCACGAAATTCACGGTGCCGACGACGGAGCTTTCGGATGTGGCGGGGACGATCTCCGCCGACGGGAAGACCCCGATCGGAGCGGTCGCGGTCATGGAGCTCGCGGCGGCCTACGCCAAGGACACGAATATGTCGTGGAGCAAAGCGCTGCAGTTCAGCGTTGACGCGAATGCTCACAACGCGGCCGACACCGACCCCGACGCAGGCTCGGACGGTGGCAAGGCGGCCGTCTCGAATCGCGCACTCTTCGCGAACGCGTCGAACTGCTTGAAGCTGTGCGCGACGGGGATTCTGGGGAATGCGGAGTACACCAGCTCTGTGACGGCCGGCGGAGTAGCGGGCGGTGAATACAGCTTCCCCGTGTATCCGTCGGATATGACATACATCGTCAACGGCGCGACCAACACGCCCGGTGCCGGTCAGGCCGGGGCGCTGCGAGACCTGAGCAGCGCGCTGTCGAACCGCGCCATCGTGTGCGACTACAGCAACTTCTGCATCGGGGCGACCAACTCGCTGGCGTCGACGTCCGGGGGGAAGACGCCGCCATCGCAGCAGTGGGCGCAGACGCTCTTCGACGCGCGCTCGACCACCGGATATCAGAACTATCTTCGCGAGGTGAACGCCGACGACTCCCTCCGAGACGCCGAGAAGTACTGGCATGCCAAAGAGTCCGAGACACTGAACATCCTCAACGAGGGACTCTCTCTTCGTGTGGGAGCAGTGCAGGCGAGCGCGTACCTGGCCACACCCTTCGACGACATGCTCGCCGGCAAATACCCGGAGCCTGTCGCCGCCTACGACCAGACCATTCAGCACTACATTCTCGCGAAGGCCCAGGCGACCGTCGCCGGGTCTTCGTCCTCGAGCCTGAAGAGCGTCCTCGCATCCTTCGATGCCCTCCTCACCCTGTTCACCGAGAAGCCCGAGGACGTTCCCGGACTCGAGCAGAGCGTGGCCATCAGGAACGTCTTCATGCGGCTGACCTCCTTCGAGTACCTCGGCAAGTCGAGCGGGATCTTCACGGACGATCAGATCAATGAGGCCCTCGGCGCCGGAGGCAAGCTGATCACCGACAACACAACCGTCAAGGCGAAGTTGAGCACTGCGTTGCTCGCGTTCAACAGCAGCGGGATCCTCGGCAGCATCTCGGCGGTGATCGGAGTCACGCGACTCGTGCTCGAGTCCCTGCTGCTCCACGATGCCATCGGTAAAGGCGAGGTCTCTCCGGCTCAGGCCATCGGCTTCACCGCGCGCATCGTCGCTGTGTACTCGTCGTTCGGGGCGCTCAGGAACCTGACGATGTCATTCCTGACGGCGGCTCCGACAGCGGCGCGCACGGCGGCTCGGATCCTCAGTTGGAACACTGTCTCTCCCGAGATGTATGAGATGACGACGGGAGCGATGTGGAGCGCGGTGAGGCCCGCTGCAGACATCCCGACGGAGGCGCAGGCGGCGTCGACGAGCTTCGCCGACGCGATGTCCAGCACCTCCAGCAAACTGGTCGATACCGCCGAGGACAGGGTGACGGTGTTCTTCACACAGGCCTCGGCGGACGCCGGTGCCAAGGTGCCTTCCGCTCAACGTGCTGTGGCCTCGCAGGCTCTCACTAGCGCAGTCGAGACCGCGAGCACGCGCATCGTGGAGCAGGCGTCCATCGAGCAGGGAGCCATCCTTGCGAAACCGTCCGCCTCCCTGGCGTCGAAGGTCTTCACTGCATCGCTCGCGGGGGCGGGGCTCATCGCGGATCTGCTGTTCGTCAGCTCGGATATCGCCGCCATCGTCGCCGGCGGCGGCATGGTCGGGGCTTCCACCTGGCTGTGGCTCGTCTCGGACGGTATCGCCGTCGTGGCGTCAGGAATCGGAGTGGGTATCGCTGTGTCGTTGTTCACGGCATCCTCGCTCAACTTCGTCGCGCTCGGACTCACGCTCGCGGCGGCGATCATCGGGCTCATCGCCGGCGCGATCAGTCTCCCGAACGTCGCGAAGCAGACCAGGGACGAGATGACAGCGACGTTCCAGCGCCTCGAGAACGACGGCTATCTGCGGGAGTGGGGCCGGAAGATCGCCTTCATGGCGGTGTACTTCCACGCTCTCAACGCTGAGGAGCCCGTGCGTTTCGTGGATCCGTCGAAATCGCTCTTCGATGTGCAGGGGAAGGCGTTCGAGATCTTCGCGGCGTCCACAGGGGCGACGGACTGGGACAAGTTCAAGGAGTGCCGGAGCAGCCTCGTGGGGGTGGCATAGCACTCGGCGCATGCCATGTCCGCCGCCGCGGATAGCCTGAGCGGATGACCTCTCTTCTCACGGGCCCCGATGCCCGCGACCGCTGCGCCTGGGTGGGCGACGACGTCGAGTACCGCCGCTACCACGACGAGGAGTGGGGTGTGCCTCTGCACGGCGACCGCGCCCTGTTCGAGAAGATGGCGCTCGAGGGCTTCCAGGCCGGACTCTCGTGGATCACGATCCTGCGCAAGCGCCCGCGGTTCCGAGAGGTGTTCGCCGGGTTCGAGCCCGAGGCGGTGTCGGAGTTCGATGAGGCCGATGTCGAGCGGCTCATGGCGGATGC
The DNA here is from genome assembly GCF_053543675.1 of Microbacterium umsixpiens. NCBI lineage: Bacteria > Bacillati > Actinomycetota > Actinomycetes > Micrococcales > Microbacteriaceae > Microbacterium > Microbacterium umsixpiens. The sequence continues at coordinate 11,774 of NZ_JBLVOH010000171.1, read as the reverse complement.
CGGCATCATCCGCAACCGCGCCAAGATCCTGGCCACGATCGGCAACGCTCGCCTGGTGCGCACGATGGCGGAGGGCGAGTTCGACCAGCTGATGTGGTCGTTCGCCCCGCCGGCATCCGACACCCGTCCGGCGTCGTTCGCCGAGGTTCCGGCGGTCACTCCGGCGTCGACGGCGATGAGTAAAGAGCTGCGTCGACGCGGGTTCCGTTTCGTCGGGCCGACCACCATGTATGCGCTCATGCAGTCGGCCGGGATGGTCGACGATCACATCGCCGGATGCTGGCGCGCGTAACGGAGGGTGATGGGGATATCTGCCCATCGAGTGATATTCCGCGACGCGGTTAGGATGTACGAGTGCTCAGCGGCCAGTCGGGCCTGCGCATGAGTAATCGGAGAGTGTGACCCTGGGGGGGAACCGGGCATGAAGGCCTTGTCATGGATGCGCGCGCGACCCAAGACGCTGGCGTCTGCCGCCGGCGTCACCGTCGGCGTCATCGCCATCACGACCATGGCCTTCACCTATGAGGGCTTCCCGACCACCAAGGTCGACCTGAACGACGGTGGCGTCTGGATCACCAAGACCTCGAGCCTGCTCGTCGGCCACTTCAACCACGAGTCCACGATCCTCGACGGCGGTCTGCGCACCACCAGCGAGAACTACGACATCCTCCAGGCCGCCGCCAACGTGCTCGTCGTCGACCAGAGCGCGTCCACCGTCACCGCGATCGATCCGGCCCGGGTCTCGCTCGGCGACTCCACGATCATCCCCTCTTCCGCCAAGGTCGCCATGGGGGCGAACACGGCGGCCATCCTCGACGAGAAGTCCGGCGACCTGTGGGTCGTGCCGGTCAAGGGCATCGCCTCCTTCGAGATCGAGGCGGCGGAGCCCATCGCCGAGCTCGGCGAGAACTCCGACGTCACGGTCGCCGACGACGGCACCGTCTTCGCCCTCTCCGGAGAACGCGGCGAGGTCGTCACCGTCCCTGTCGACAACGAAGGTGCGCCGGGCGAGACATCGGCCGCGTCGGTCGGCGAGCTCGACCTGTCGGCGCGCCCCACCATCACCGCCGTCGGACGCACGCCGGTCGTGTTCGACGAGGCGGCCGGAGTCGTCACGACGCCGGGAGGCCTCCGCACAGAGGTCGAGGGCGCGGCGGATGCCGTGCTGCAGCAGGCGTCGGCCGAGACCGACGCCGTCGCCATCGCCACCCCGACCGCACTCCTGCGCGTGCCGCTCGACGGCGGCGAGCCGGAGCAGACCTCTGCGGGCAGTGAGGGCACCGCTGCGGCACCGGTCTGGCTCCGTGGCTGCACCTACGGGGCCTGGGCGGGGTCGGCGACCTTCATCCGCGAGTGCCCCGGCGACAACAATGACGTGAACGCCCCGATCGACGGCGCCGAGGAATCCGCCAGCCTGACGTTCCGCGTCAACCGCGACGTGATCATCCTCAACGACGCCGTCGGCGGCGCCGCCTGGATGGCCAACGAGAGCCTGCAGCGCGTCGACAACTGGAACGACCTGACGCCGCCCGAGGGCGAGACGGAGAACCAGGAGGACTCGACCGAGGAGACGGTCGAGACCACGCTCCCGGAGCGCAGCGAGGAGAACACGCCTCCCATCGCCGAAGACGACTCCTACGGCGTGCGCCCCGGCGCCACGACGCTGCTCCCCGTGCTCGACAACGACAACGACCCCGACGGCGACGTGCTCGTCGCAGCACTCGCCGAAGCGCAGCCGTCCATCGGGACCGTGCAGCCGATCAACAACGGCGGCTCGCTGCAGATCACCGTCGGCGAGAAGGCCTCCGGCACCGCCAGCTTCACCTACGAGGTCGATGACGGACGCAAGGGCAAGGACACCGCGGTCGTGACCCTCGCGGTGCACGACTGGAACGAGAACGCCGGTCCCACGTCGAAACGGAAGACCTCGCTCGCGGTCGAGACCGGCGGCACGATCTCGTACAACATCCTGCCGGACTGGATCGACCCCGACGGCGACGACATCTACCTCAAGGAGGTGCTCGCCGCCCCCGGCGACGAGGTCGACTTCAGCAAGGACGGTCAGATCACCTACAAGGCGACCGCGAGCCTGCAGGGGCGCAAAGACGTGCAGGTCACCGTCGCCGACGCCTTCGGCAAACTCGGCACCGCGACGATCGCCCTCGACGTGCGCCCGCAGGGCTCGACGAACCCCAAGACCAACGCCGACCACGTGATCACGCGGGCCGGCGAGCAGGTCACCGTCGCCCCGACCGCGAACGACACGAGCACCTCCCGCGAGCAGCTGCGTCTGAGCCGGGTGCTCGACACGGCCGGGGCGACGATCGTCCCGAACACGGCGAACAAGACCTTCTCCTTCATGGCGGAGAAGCCCGGCGTCTACTACGTGCAGTACCAGGTCACCACAGGCCCGAAGAACGGCGAGGGCATCGTCCGCGTCGACGTGATGCCCGAGTCGGAGACCGACCTCCCGCCCGTGGCCGTCCGCGACGTCGCGCTGCTGCCCACCGGCGGCGATGTACTGCTGGGCGTGCTCAACAATGACACCGACCCCGCCGGCGGCATCCTCGTCGTGCAGTCGGTGTCTCTGGAACCGAACAGCGGCATCTCGGTGTCGGTGCTCAACCACGAGACGTTGCGGATCACGGATCAGGGTGCGCTCGAAGAGCAGGTGCGCGTCAAGTACCGCATCTCGAACGGCTCCAAGTCGGCCGAGGGCGAGGTCGTGGTCATTCCGATCCCCGCGCCGGACGAGCTCCTGCAGCCGATCGCGAATCCCGACACGGCGACCGTCCGCGTCGGCGACGTCGTGACCATCCCGGTGCTCGACAACGACACCCACCCCAGTGACGACGTCATGCACGTCGAGCCCGAGCTCATCGAGCCGTTCATCGATCCGGAAGACGGCGAGGCCTTCGTCTCGCAGGACGCGGTGCGCTTCAAGGCGGGCCCCGAGGCGAAGACCGTGTACCTCACGTACGAGGTCTCCGACTCGCGCCAGCAGAAGGCTGCCGGCTACGTCACGATCCAGATCCTGCCCATCGACGAGGAGAACAACGCAGCTCCCCGGCCGCAGGATCTCGTCGCCCGCGCCCTGGCCGGCACCGAGGTGAACATCGCGGTGCCCCTCGACGGCATCGACACCGACGGCGACTCCGTGGAACTCGTGGGCATCGAGTCGAGCCCCGCCAAGGGACGCATCACGAACGGCCCGAACTACTTCACGTACGAGGCGTCCGACGGGGCGTCCGGTGTCGACGTGTTCAAGTACCGCGTGCGCGATCGGCTCGGGGCAGAGGGCGTCGCGACCATCCGCGTCGGCATCGCCCCCACCGAGCAGATCAATCAGCCTCCGTACGCGGTGAAGGATGCGGTGGTCGTGCGACCGGGCCGCGAGATCGCCGTGCCGGTGCTCGCGAACGACTCCGACCCCGAGGGTGACAAGGTGTCGCTCCTCAAGGACGGCCTCGAGCTTCCCGACGGGCTGGAGGCGCGCGTCTCCGGTGACCGGGTGCTCGTGCAGGCGCCGAACGGCCCGACCGAGACCTCGCTGCAGTACACCGCAGTCGACGCGCGTGGTGCCGAAGCCACGGCGACGCTGCAGATCACGGTCGACGAGGATGTTCCGCTGCAGGCGCCGGTCGCCCGCGACGACCGGCTGCAGCCGGTGGACCTCAAGGATGGTGGCCTGAGCGCCGACCTCGAGATCCTCGCCAACGACGAGGACCCCGACGGCACCACCGACAGCCTCACTGTCGAGGTCGGTGAAGGGGGAACGCAGCTCGAGAACGGCAAGGTGCGCGTCACCGTCACCGACGAGCTGCAGCTGATCCGCTACACGCTCGTCGACCGCGATGACCAGCGGGCTTCGGCATTCATCTTCGTGCCGTCGCGCGCCGATCTCCGCCCGACACTCACCTCCACGAAGCCGCTCGAGGTCGTCAGCGGCGAGACCGAGGAGGTTCCGCTGTCGGAGTACGTCACGGTCGCCGGCGGAGGCGACGTGGTGATCACTGAGAAGGCGAAGATCAGGGCGAACCACGCCGACGGCTCCGACCTGCTCAAGGATGCGAAGACCCTCGTCTACACCTCGGCCAAGGGATTCTTCGGACCGGATGCCCTCACGTTCGAGGTGACCGACGGCGATGGGCCGGACGACCCCGAGGGCCGCAAGGCCACGCTCAGCATCCCGATCAACGTGCTGCCGCCCGAGAACCAGCAGCCCACCTTCGTGCAGGGGCAGGTCAACGTCGCCCCCGGCGAGCCGGCGACCTCGCTCGACCTGGTCGCCCTCACCGACGACCCCGACCCCGAAGACGAGGGCAAGCACGACTACTCCCTCGTCGGCGGCGAGGAGAAGGGCGTCTCCGCCCGCATCGACGGTGACGACAAGCTCGTCGTCGAGGCCGCGTCGAATGCCAAGAAGGGCACTGCCGTCGCGCTCAAGATCCGCATCTCCGACGGCACGACCGAACCGGTCGAGGGCACAGTCCAGGTCACGGTCACGGCGTCGACGAGGCCGATGCCGGCGGCGAACACCGACACGGTCGCCGAGGCGGATGCGGGCAAGACCATCACGGTGCCCGCCCTCGCGAACGACTACAACCCGTTCCCCGAGACACCGCTGAAGATCGTGACCGCGGTCGCGGAGTCGGGCTCCGGCGAGGTCACGTTCACCGACAGCGAGGTCACGGTCACCCCGAACGAGTCGTTCGTCGGAACGCTCGTCGTCCGCTACCGCATCCAGGATGCGACCGAGGATGCCGACCGCGAGGTCAACGGCCAGATCGTGGTCACCGTGCAGGATGTGCCGGATGCGCCGGGCGTCCCGGTGATCGCGAGCGTGCAGGACCGCACTGTCGTGGTGTCGTTCTCGGCACCATCGAACAACGGCGCCGAGATCACGAAGTACACCGTGAAGTCGGTCGGCGGCAGCGCGTACACCAAGGAGTGCCAGTCCACCACCTGCACGCTCGACGGTCTCACCAACAACGTCGAGTACACGTTCCAGGTGACCGCGACCAACCGCGTCGGCGAGTCCGATCCGTCCGCCCTGTCGGCGCCCGCACGCCCCGACGCACGTCCGGACACCCCCAACCCGCCGACCCTGAAGTTCGGCGACAAGTCGCTCCAGGTGTCGTGGGTCACCCCCACCACGCCGGGCTCGCCCGTCGATCGGTACACGCTCGAGATCTCGCCCGCGCCGCCTTCCGGCGTGACGCAGAAGGAGGTCACGGGCAACTCGATCACGTGGGAGGGGCTGGAGAACGGCTCGGACTACCAGGTGAAGGTGCAGGCGCACAACAAGGCGCCCGACCCCTCCAGCTGGAGCGGCTGGTCGGCGTCCGAGATTCCGGCCGGACCTCCGCTGGCACCGGCTGCCCCGACGACGGTCGAGCTCTCGCCCGTCGGTAACCAGGCGCAGATGCAGGTGAACTGGACCCCGCCGGACAAGAACGGCGACGCGATCCGCGGCTACAAGCTCGAAGTGCTGCGCGGCGGCCAGGTCGTGCGCACCATCACCCCCGGCCCCGAGGCGAGGAGCCAGGCGGTCGTCGTCGACACCTCGGAGACGGCGTACACCTACCGCATCCAGGCCTACAACAAGGCCGGCTGGGGCGATATGAGCGCCCCGTCCGCACCGCGCCGCGGCGTGATCGCACCGGGCGCGCCGACGAGTCTGAAGGTCACCAAGGAAGCCGATCGGGCACTGGTCATCGACTACCGTCCGGGGTCGAGCGGTGGCGCGTCTCCTGGCGAGATCACCTACCAGTACCGGCTGAACGGCGGCGACTGGAACACGATGCCGGGCAACAAGACCATCGGCGGACTCACGAACGGTCGCGACTACACCGTCGAGGTGCGGGGCGTCACGCGCCTCGCCACAACGGACTTCGACGGGTCGACCTATGCCGGTGCCGTCTCGAATGCCGCGAAGGGCAACCCGTACGGGAAACCGAACCCGCCGGAGGTCAGCGCGGAGTCGCTCGAGAGCCAGGTGCGGTTGAACTGGAACGCGAACGGCTCAGACAACGGACGAACGATCACCGAGGTGCAGGTCAGCATCGACGGGGGTGGGTGGCAGGGTGTCGGCATGACCGGTTCGACCAACGTGGGTACGTATAGCGAGAGCCACAACATCAAGGCGCGCGCGAAGGACAGCACGGGCGTCTGGTCGAACGAGAGCCCCACGAGAGGCGCGACCGCGCAGGCCAAGCCGCAGCCGCGTTGGTGGGCGTCGCAGGGTCCGGACTCCGGCAACTGCAACCCCGATACCTGTTACAAGCTCAACCTCAACACGGCGAACGTCCCCGCCGGCAGCTACATGATCCGCTGCCTCGACAACGGCCAGCCGTACCGCTCGTCGTCCGGTCAGACCTCGACCTACAACCGGTACAACGTGCCGGCGAACGGCACGATCACGCTCTCGTGCTGGCACGGAGGTATGAACCGCACGCTGCAGGCCGACATCCAGGGCGTCGGTTGGTCCGAAGGCACCACCTGGCCGTAACGGCCACGGCTCCCGCTACACGAACTCCCTCACGACAAAGGAATCCCACCCTCATGACAATGACCCCCGAGCAGGCCGCCTGGTTCCAGGGCACCTTCCAGCGACTGGTCGAGAACGTCGACAAGGCGGTGCAGGGCAAGAAGGAGATCGTCGGTCTCGTGATGGCGTCGATGCTCGCCGAGGGCCACGTGCTCCTCGAGGATGCCCCCGGAACCGGCAAGACGAGCCTCGCCAAGGCGCTCGCTGCGACCGTGCAGGGCACCAGCGCGCGCATCCAGTTCACGCCCGACCTGCTGCCGTCCGACGTCACGGGTGTGACGATCTACGACCAGCAGTCGCACCGGTTCGAGTTCCACAAGGGCCCGATCTTCGCGTCGATCGTGCTGGCCGACGAGATCAACCGCGCCTCGCCGAAGACGCAGTCGGCGCTGCTCGAGGTCATGGAGGAGTCGCGGGTCACGGTCGACGGCGTCACGCACGAGGCCGGTCGCCCGTTCCTCGTCATCGCCACGCAGAACCCGATCGAGCAGGCGGGAACCTACAAGCTCCCCGAGGCCCAGCTCGACCGCTTCCTGATCAAGACGTCGATCGGGTACCCCGACCTCGCGGTCACGGAGAGCATCCTGGCCGGAGCATCCGACCGCAACCCGTCGGCCGGCCTCTCGGCGATCATCACGACGAGCGCCGTCGCCGACATGGCCGACCTCGCCGCGACCGTGCACGTCGAGCCCGCCGTGCTGCGCTATGTGGCGGAGCTGGCCGAGGCCACCCGTGAGGACGGGGCGATCCGCCTGGGCGTCTCGGTGCGTGGTGCGATCGCGATGATCCGCATCGCCAAGGTGTGGGCCGCTGCGCAGGGCCGCCACTTCGTGCTGCCCGACGACATCAAGGCCCTCGCGCGGCCCGTGTGGCAGCACCGTCTGCTGCTCGACGCCGAGGCGGAGTTCGCCGGTACGAGCAGCGACACCGTCATCGCCCGCGTCCTCGACGGCGTCGCGGCACCTCAGGCCCGAGCAGCGGCCTGATGACCGCGGAGGCTCTTCAGTCGGCGCCGCCGCAGACGGAACGCGACGCCGGATGGCGTGACATCGCGGCCGTCATCGGCGCGCGCGTGCTGACGCGCCTCCGGAAGATCACCGCGGCGATCCGCCCGCTGGCCTGGGTGCTGATGGCCATCGCCGTCGGCTTCTGGGTGATCGGGCAGATCGCCGGCTGGTCGGAGTTCACGATCGCCGCCGCAGTCATCGCGATCGCCGTGGGCGTGTGCGCGCTGTTCCTGATCGGCCGCACCGCCTACGACGTCTCGCTCGACCTCGCCCGCACCCGCGTGGTCGTGGGGGAGCGCGCGGTCGGCGCCCTCACCCTGGCCAACCGCGGCAGCAGGGCCATCCTGCCCTCGCGCGTCGTGCTCCCCGTCGGCTCCGGCCGCGGCGAGTTCGGCATCCAGCGGCTCGCACCGGGAGAGGAGGCGGAGGAGCTCTTCGCCATCCCCACCCAGCGCCGCGGCGTGGTCAAGGTCGGGCCCGTGAGCGTCGTCCGCGGCGACCCGCTCGGACTCTTCGAGCGCGCGCACCGCCGCGACGAGCCGGTCGACCTGTTCGTGCACCCGCGCACCGTGCTGTTCGACGGCCAGTCGCTCGGCTACCTGCGCGACCTCGAGGGGCTTCCGGCCGCGGACCTCTCCCGTGACGACGTCTCCTTCCACGCGCTCCTGGAGTACCAGCCCGGAGACGACCTGCGTCACGTGCACTGGAAGTCCACCGCCCGGACGGGCACGATGATGGTCCGTCAGTACGAGGAGACCCGTCGCTCGCACTTCGTGATCGGCCTGTCTCGCTCCCTCAACGAATACGCCACGGCCGATGACTTCGAGCTCGGCATCTCCGCAGCGGGCTCGATCGGCCTCCGTGCCCTCCGCGACTCGCAGCGCGTCGACGTGCGCGTGCAGGGCCGGGAGCTGCCCGCCGGCACCGGCAAGCAGCTGCTCGACTCCCTCGCCGCCGTCGAGAACAGCAAGGCGAAGGAGGGCGGGATCGCCGACCTCGCCGGCATCGTCTCGGCCACGATGCCGCTCGCCAGCGTGGTGGTGCTCGTGTGCGGCTCCCGCGTGCCCTCCGACGACCTCCGCCTCGCCTGCTCGCGGCTGCCCTTCGGCGCCAAGGTGCTCGCCGTCGTGACCGACACGACCGCGACCGCACCGACGCTGCGGCGTATCGGCGATGCCGACGTCGTCACGGTCGGTGCGCTCGAACAGATTCCCCTCGCTCTGCAGAAGGTGCTCGCATGACCGCGCCCGCCACCGCGTCCGCCACGCTGACCCCGCGGCGTTGGATCCTCGACCTCGGGGCGACGGCTCTCCTGGTCGCGACGTCGATGGTCGGATTCTGGCCGACCTTCGCCGGGCCCTCCTTCCTCCCCGCCGTCATCGGCGGCATCCTGCTCGGCCTCGCGATCGCGGCCGTCGCGACGTGGCGTCGCTGGGGCATCCTGATCATCGCGGGGCTCACCGTCGCCGCGTACTTCGTGTTCGGCGCGGCGTTCGCGCTGCCGCAGACCGCGATCCTCGGATTCATCCCCACGCTCGAGACGCTGCAGAAGCTCGCGCTGGGCACGGTCACCGCGTGGAAGCAGATGCTCACCACGGTCGCCCCGGTGGCAGCGGCCGACGGTCACCTGATCGTCCCGTTCCTGCTGGCACTCGTGGTGACCACCCTGACCGCCTCGCTCGCACTGCGCCTGTCGCAGGTCGCGTGGGCGCTGCTGCCGGCCGGCGTGCTGCTCATGCTCGTGATCGCGCTGGGCACCCCGGAGCCGGCCTTCCCCCTCGTGCAAGGGCTCGTGTTCGCCGTGGTGAGCATGTCGTGGCTGGCGCTGCGCCAGCTCTGGGCGCCGCAGAACATGGCCGTGTCGGTGAGCGAGGTCGATCCGTCCCGCGCGGCGCACATGCG
>NZ_JBLVOH010000171.1:0-2295 GCF_053543675.1 Microbacterium umsixpiens | reverse complement strand
TCTGCTGGCCGGAGTCGCCGTGCTGGCCGTAGCGGGTGGAGCGGGCGTCGCCACGGCCGCGGTCGCGACCCCCGCACAGCCGCGTCACGTGTTCCGCGACGTCATCATCCCTCCGTTCGACATCCGCGACTACCCGAGCCCGCTGCAGGCCTTCCGCAAGAACGTGCGCGATGAGGCCGAGGAGACGCTCTTCACCGTGCAGGGTCTGCCCAAGGGGGCACGCATCCGCACGGCCGTGATGGACCAGTTCGACGGCATGGTCTACAACGTCACCGACGGCGGTCCGACGTCGTCGAGCGCGTTCGCTCCGCTGCGGTCGAACATGGCGCCGGAGGCCGAGGGCGTGCCCGTCACGCTGAAGTTCGCGATCGACGAGTACCGCGGCGTGTGGATGCCGACGGCCGGCGAACTGTCCGAGATCCGGTTCGACGGCGACCGCGCGGAGGACCTGCGCCGCGGCACCTTCGTCAACACGGTGACCGGCACGGCCGTGGCCACGCCGAAGCTGACTGCCGGCGACGAGTACGCGGTCGACGCGGTGATGCCGAGCGAGCCCGACGACGAGCAGCTGGCCGAGGTGGCGTTCGGCAAGGTGTCGATGCCGAAGCCCAGCAACGTGCCGGAAGAGCTGACCTCGCTGGCCGCCGAGACCGTGGCGGGTGCGGAGACGCCGATCGAGCAGGTGCGGGCGCTGGAGACCTTCCTCTCCGAGGGTGGCTTCTTCAGCCACGGCCTCGAGGGAGAGGTGCTGTCGCGTGCCGGGCACACCGCCGAGCGCATCTCGACGCTCGTCGGCGCCGACCAGATGATCGGCGACGATGAGCAGTACGCCGTGGCGATGGCGCTGCTCGCCGGACAGCTCGACATCCCCGCCCGCGTCGTCATGGGGTACTACCCCGACGATGAGCAGGCGGGAGAAGCGGTCTTCACCGCGACCGGCGACAACGTGCACGCGTGGGTCGAGGTCAACTTCGAGGGCGTCGGATGGATGACGTTCAACCCGACCCCGCCCGAGGACCAGGTCCCCAACGACCAGAACACCAAGCCCCGCGTCGACCCGAAGCCGCAGGTGCTGCAGCCGCCGCCCCCGCCGCAGGAGCCGGTCGACCTGCCGCCGACGCTGCCCGACGATCGCGAGTCGGAGGACGAGAGCCTGAACCTCGCCGGCATCATCGGCGCGATCCTGCTGATCGGCGGGATCTCGCTCGCGGTGATCGCCGTGCTCGCCTCGCCGTTCATCGTGATTGGCGCGTGGAAGGCCGCGAAGCGTCGCTCCCGTCGCGCCGCCGCCCGCACCTCCGACCGCATCAGCGGTGGCTGGGACGAGCTGACCGACCGCGCCGTCGATTACGGAGCGCGCCTGGCCCCCGGCGGCACCCGGATCGAAGAGGCCGCCGTCGTGGCGTCTTCCCTGACTGTCCCGCAGGTCACCGCGCTGGCCGAGCGCGCCGACGCCGAGGTGTTCGGTCCCGCCGAACCGAGCCCGCAGGACGTGGAGTCGTTCTGGCACGAGGTCGATGAGATCGTCGGCGGACTCGGCAAGGAGGCCGGCTTCTGGAAGCGCGTCAAGGCGCGACTGAGCGTGCGGTCCCTGGTCGGCGGCACCGCGGTCTCGAACGGACTGCAGAACCTGAAGGAAGCGGCCGCCGCGCGCGTTCGTCGCGAACCTGGCACCATCAAGAACAGCACGACGACTTCGTCCTCCGAGAGTGAGACCCCATGACGCAGCCAGCGCTCGATCAGATCGCGCCGATCTCCCGTCGCGCGGTCGCCTACGTCATCGACGCCCTGATCGCCGGCGGACTCGGCATCGTTCTCGGCGGTGGCCTGCTGCTCGCCTCGATGCTCTCGGGTGGACTCGAGGCCTCGATCACCGTGCTCCTCATCGGCGGCCCGGTCGTGAGCCTGGTGCTGCTCGCCTGGTTCATCGTGTACACCGTCATGCAGGCGGGTAAGGGCTCGATCGGGATGCGGGCGAAGGGCCTGCGCCTGGTCTCCGCCGCCGACGGAGAGCCGCTCGGGTTCGGGCGCGCGCTGCTCCGCAACATCATCTTCGGCCTCGCCGGAGCCATCGTCGTCGGCTACTTCAGCCCGCTGTTCGACGGCTCGGGCCGCTTCCAGGGGTGGCATGACAAGGTCGCGTCGTCGCTGATGCTCGACGCCCGGGTGCCCGCACCGGAACCCGTCGTCGAGGAGGCACCGGTGCCCGAGGCGCCGCCGCTGCTGCCGGCGCCGTCGTTCGAGCGCCTTCCTCCGGCACCGATGCCGGGATTCGCTCCGGCGGCGCATCCCGCA
>NZ_JBLVOH010000170.1:5087-13542 GCF_053543675.1 Microbacterium umsixpiens | reverse complement strand
GCGTCGAGCTCGATGACCGACCAGGAGAGCGGCGGCAGCGTCGCACGCACGACGCCGTCGACGACCTCGGCCGCCCCGAGCGGCGCCATGTGCACGCTGTCGGGGGCGGTCTCGAGGTTCGAGGTGTGGCGGTCGCCGCCCTCCGGGATCGTCAGGGTCTCGGCGTTCACGACGCGCAGGTCGCCGAGTCCATGCAGGTCGATCGTCAGATCGCTCGACTCGTCGAGTGAGCGGTTCGCGACGAACACGACCACCCGTCCGGTCGCCTCGTCCCAGGTCGCCGCCGCGTCGACAGCGTCGACCCCGCCGTAGCGCTTCGTCTCGATCTGCGGAGCCGACACCGCGAGGCGCAGGATGCGGCCCTTCGCGAGCCGAGCCATCCGCTCGAACGGCCAGAAGCTCGTCTGTCGCCAGGCCGGACCGTTCTCCTCCGAGCGGATCGGGGCGATCACGTTCACGAGCTGCGCCTGGTTGGCGATCTTCACGCGGTCACCGTGCCGCAGCAAGCTGTTGAGCAGGGTGCCGACCACGACGGCATCCGTCACCGAATACGTGTCCTCGATGAGTCGCGGATGCTGACGCCATCCGGCCTTCTCGATCTCCTTCGCCTCGACGTCGTTGTACTTCACCTGATCCCACACGTTCCACTCGTCGAACGAGATGTCGACCTGCTTCGTGTGCTTGCCGGACGCTTTGACCGCGTCGATCGTGGCGATGACACCCTCGATGAACGCGTCCATGTCGACGGACTCGGCGAGGAACGACTCGGCGTCGCCGTCGTGCTCCTGGTAGTACGCGTGCATCGAGATGAAGTCGACCTCGTCGTAGGCGTGGGTGAGCACCGTGTGCTCCCAGGTGCCGAACGTCGGCATCGTCCGCCCCGACGAGCCGACGGCGACGAGCTCGATCGACGGGTCGACCAGACGCATCGCCTTGGCGGACTCCTGGGCGAGCCGCCCGTACTCGGTCGCGGTCTTGCCGCCGATCTGCCAGGGGCCGTCCAGCTCGTTGCCCAGGCACCACAGCTTGATGTCGAAGGGCTGCTCGGCGCCGTTCTTGCGGCGCAGGTCCGACCAGTACGTGCCGCCGGGGTGGTTGGCGTACTCGACGAGCGCGCGCGCCTCCTCGACGCCGCGGGTGCCGAGGTTGACGGCCTCCATCACCTCGACATCCGCCTCCTTCGCCCAGTCCATGAACTCGTGCAGGCCGAAGGCGTTCGTCTCGATCGTGTGCCAGGCGCCGTCGATGCGCACCGGCCGGTCCTCGACCGGGCCGACGCCGTCCTCCCAGCGGTAGCCCGAGACGAAGTTGCCGCCGGGGTAGCGGACCACGGTCGGTCCCATCTCCTTCACGAGCGCCAGCACGTCCTGCCGGAAGCCGCGCTCGTCGGCCTGCGGGTGCCCCGGCTCGTAGATGCCGGTGTAGACGCAGCGCCCCATGTGCTCGACGAACGAGCCGAAGAGCCTCCGGGGGACGTCGGCGATCGTGAAGTCGCGGTCGATGGTGATGCGGGCCTGAGACATTGCTCTCCTAGATTTCTGGCTCTCGAGCCGGGTGGGGGACTACTGACCGCCGAAGCCGCTCGTCGCGACTCCCTTGACGATCTGCTTCTGGAAGATCATGAACACGATGATGAGCGGCAGCGCCGCGAGCACGGCCTGCGCCATGACCTGGGCGTACTGCACGCCGTAGGCGCTGATCACGGTCTGGAGTCCGACCGGCAGCGTCATCAGCGTGGTGTCGTTGATCACGAGGAACGGCCAGAGGAAGTTGTTCCACGCGCTGATGAACACGAAGATCGCGACCGAGGCCATGATCGGACGGGAGAGCGGCAGCACGATCGACCAGAAGATCCGGAACCGGCCGGCGCCGTCGACGCGCGCCGCGTCTTCCAGCTCGATCGGGATGGCGTCGAAGAAGCGCTTCAGGATGAACACCATCGCGGGTGCCACGACCTGCGGCAGGATCAGACCCCAGTAGGTGTCGACCATGTTGAACGCGAGCATCTCGTAGAACAGGGGGATGATCAGCACCTGCGGCGGCACGACGATCGAGGCGATGATCACCACGAACAGCCACTTGCGTCCGGTGAAGTCCAGGCGCGAGAAGGCGTAGGCCGCGAGTGCCGAGATCGCCAGGGTGATCACGGTGATCGCCACAGAGGTGAGCAGGCTGTTCAGCGCCCAGGTGTAGACGTTGCCCTGCGAGAGGATCGCGGTGAACGCCTCGATGGTGGGTCCGCTCGCGCCGATCCAGCCGGGGTCGCCGGATGCGGCATCCGTCTCGGTCTTGAACGCGGTCGCGACCGCCCAGAGGAACGGCAGCAGCCAGCCGATGGCGAGGAGCAGCAGCACGACGAACGCGGTGATGCGGAGCGGCCCGAACGGCTTCTGTCCGGGCAGGTGCGAGCGCCGGGGGCGACGCGACGACGCCGTCGTGATCGTCTCGGTGGCGGTGGATGCGAGGGGGGAGGCGGTGGCGGTGGACATCAGAACTGCTCCTTCCGGCGGCGCGTGATCAGGGCCTGCGCGACGCCGAGGATGACGATGAGAGCGAAGAAGACGTAGGAGATGGCGGCCGAGTAGCCGAACCGGTAGCTGACGAAACCGGCCTCGTAGATGTACTGCACGATCGAGCGGGTGGTGTCGCTCGCGACCCCGCCGAGCATCTGGTACGCCTGGTCGAACAGCTTGAGTGAGGCGAGGATCTGCAGGATCAGGATGAGCACCGTCGCCGGTCCCAGCTGCGGGAGCGTGATGGACCAGAACTGGCGCCAGGCGCCGGCGCCGTCGAGGGAAGCGGCCTCGTACTGCTGCGGTGGGATGTTCTGCATGGCCGCGAGGTAGAGCAGGAAGTTGAAGCCGACCGTCCACCACACGGTCGCGATGACGATCGACAGCATGTTGGTCTCGGGGTTCTGCAGCCACGCGAGCGGCTCGAGGCCGAAGAACTCCAGGATGTTGTTGGCCGCGCCCACCTGGGGGTTGAAGATCCAGACCCAGATCTGCGAGATCACGGTGGAGGCGAGCAGGAACGGCATGAAGAACGACAGGCGCCACAGCCACTGGCCGGGGATGCCGCGGTCGACGAGGGCCGCCATCGCGAGGGCGATCACGACGAGGGGCACCGTGGAGAGCAGCGTGAACCAGACGGTGTTGCCCATCGACTGCCACATCTTCGGGTCGACGAACGCCTCGGCGTAGTTGGCGAATCCGATGAACGAGCCGCCGGCCCCGGTGAGGGACTGGTCGGTGAAGCTGAGGATGAATCCGTGGATGATCGGCCAGACGAGGAACAGGGCGAAGGCCACGAGGAACGGTGCGAGGAAGACCCAGCTGATGAGCTGCTCGCGGTTGCGGGAGCCGGCGCGGCGTCCGCGCGGGGTGGTGCGCGACCCGGTGACGATCGTGCGGGTGGAGTCGGTGGCGGAGGTCATGATCCGAACGTCCCTTCGGGGTCTGCCGGGTTCGGCTGTCGGAGCAGGGTGTTCACCCGTGCCTCGAAGCGGTCGATCGCGGCCGCCGGGTCGTCGCCCGAGAGCAGCACGTTCTGCACGGCGGCACCGAACTCGGCCTGGAAGTTGGAGCCCGAGCCGGTGAACCACGCGGTCGGGTCGTACACGACGTGCTGCGCTGCCTCGGCGTAGTTCGCCTGGGGGATGAGGTCGGCGTACTCGGGGGATTCGGTCACGGGGAGGAACGCGGGGATGTGGCCGGCCTCGGCCCAGCCGAAGGAGTTCTTCAGCATGTCGGCGACGAACTCGTAGGTGAGATCGCGACGCACGGGGTCGGCACTGGACTGGTGCGGGAGGACGAAGGAGTGCGAGTCGGCGTAGACAGCCGGGGTGCCGTAGAGCGTCGGGATCATGGTCGCGTCGAACGGGATGCCGGCGGCCTGCATGGTGCGCAGCTCCCAGACTCCGGTGAAGAGCATGCCGCTCTTGCCGGTGGCGAACTCGGCGATGGCGCTGCCGTAGTCGTTCTGGGCGGCCGCGATCTCGCCGTCGAGCAAGGTCTGCATGAGCGTGAGCGATTCGACCGCGACGTCTTTGTCGATCACGGCCGGCCCGCCGGCGGGCAGCTCCATGGCGCCGCCGTGCTGCGAGTAGAAGGTGTAGAACAGGCGCCACATCTGCGCGCCGTCGCCGAGGTAGCCGTACGAGAGGGCGTGTCCGGATGCGGTGCCGCTCACGGTGCGCAGCTGCTCGAGGAACTCCTCGGGCGAGGTCGTCTCCTGCAGCTTTCCGTCCGAGTCGAGGACCCCGGCGGCATCGCACACGTCGGTGTTGAACATCATCACGAAGGGGTGGGCGTCGAGCGCGACGCTGTACATGTCGTCGCCCACGAAGCCCTTCTCCCAGATCGGCTTCGGGAACTTCGTGCTGTCGACGCCGAGCTCGGCGAGACGGTCCAGGTCCCAGGTGTCGAGCAGGCCGCCGGGCGCCCAGCCGACCGTGCGCGTCGCGTGCATGATGGCGACGTCGGGGGCGCGGCCGCCGGCGCCCGCCATCGCGAGCTTCGTGTAATACGGGGTGCCCCAGGCGAGCACGGTCGGGCGGATGCGGAACGCGGACTGCGCGCCGTTGACCTGATCGAGCAGCGACGACATCGTCACGCCGTCACCGCCCGAGAGAAGGTGCCAGAACTGCAGGGTCTGCGGGCCGGAGCCGGGG
This sequence comes from Microbacterium umsixpiens, assembly GCF_053543675.1. Taxonomy (NCBI): domain Bacteria; kingdom Bacillati; phylum Actinomycetota; class Actinomycetes; order Micrococcales; family Microbacteriaceae; genus Microbacterium; species Microbacterium umsixpiens. The sequence continues at coordinate 8,870 of NZ_JBLVOH010000170.1, read as the reverse complement.
GTCGTGCCGGGCGCGCAACCGGCGAGCAGCGCCGTGCCGGCGGCGAGCGAGGCGGCGGTGAGGAACTGCCGGCGGGACAGATCGAGTGGGGGTGTCATCGTCACTCCTTCGTGACTGTGCGGGGGTCGCCTCATCATTACATCGATGTAATCGACCGCGCAAGCATCAGATCGGGGCCGAGGAGTGGGCGGGTGTCAGGGACGGTAGCCGCGCGGGCGGCCCTGCGTGCTCGCGCGCTCCAGCAGGTGATGCGGGAGGGTGAGGGCGCGCGGGGGAGCGGCCCGGTCGTCCATGCGGGATTCGAGCAGACCGAGCGCCGCGATCGCGAACGCCTGCCGATCGAATGCGACCGAGGTGAGCGCCGGCGAGGTGTACCGCGAGAACTCGACGTCGTCGAAACCGGTCACGATCACGTCGTCCGGCACGCGGATGCCGTTGTCGTGGAGTGTGTGCAGCGCCCCGAGCGCGAGTGAATCCGTGAACGCGACGATCGCGTCGAAGGGCACTCGACGGTCGAGCAGCATGCGCACGGCATCCGCACCACCGCCCATCGACCACGGCAGCCGGTTGATCTCGAGGGCCGGATCCCGGGGGAGGCCCGCTTCGCGGAGCGCGTCGTGCACGCCCTCGAGGCGCAGACGGCTGGTGGCCGTGGCGATCGACGGATCGTCGTCGGCGCCGACCACCGCGACACGGGTCGCGCCGCGGGAGAGCACGTGACGCGTGGCATCGGCCGCGGCCTGCCGACTGTCGATGCGCACGTGGTCCGCGCGGTTCTGCTCCACCTCGCCGATCACCACGAGCGGCGGGAGGCGGTCGGCGTACTTCAGCACGCTGTCCTCGAGGCGGATCGGGTTCAGGATGAGGCCGTCCACCAGGTGCGCCCGTGCGCGGGAGACCAGCTCCTTCTCGCGCTCGGGCTCGGATGCCGTCTCCTCGATCTGCACGGCGAGACCTCGCTCATGGGCGGCCTCGACGATGCGGTGCACCAGCTCGGCAGAGAAGGCGGTGGCGAGATCGGGGAGGGCGACGGCGATGATCCCGGAGCGTCCCTTGCGCAGCCCCCTGGCGCTGAGGTTGGGCACGAAGTCGAGCTGCGCCATGGCGGACTCGACCTTCGACCGCGTGCTCTCGTTGACCGGAACCGTGCCGGTGACCACGTTCGAGACGGTCTTCGTCGACACCCCGGCGAGGGCCGCGACATCCTTCATCGTGGCGCGGGGTGGCGGCTGCGCTGTCATCCGGTCAGCCTAGCGTCGAGGCCGGGAGCGGATGGAGTACATCGATGTAGTCGTCGCTGCCCTGGCTATCATGGCGCCATGACCACCGAACGCAACTGGGCAGGCAACCTCACCTACCGGGCCTCGACGATCGCGCACCCGGAGACGGTCGACGAGCTCGGTGCCCTGCTCGGCCAGGGCGGACCGGTGCGCTTCCTCGGGTCGCGGCACTGCTTCAACGACATCGCCGACACCGACGGTGTGCTCATCGCGCTCGACCGGCTGCCCACGGTGTTCGAGGTGAACGCGAACCGCACGGCAGTGAAGGTCGCAGGCGCCGCCCGCTACGGCGACATCGCGCCGCTGCTCGAAGCCGAGGGGCTCGCGCTCGCCAACCTCGCCTCGCTGCCGCACATCTCGATCGCGGGGGCGGTCGCCACCGGGACGCACGGCTCGGGCGACGCGATCGGCTCGCTCGCGAGTGCGGTCCGCGGCCTCACGATCCTCACGCCCGCGGGCGAGACGCGCACGCTCGAGCGCGGCGACGCCGACTTCGACGGTGCGGTCGTGCGCCTCGGCGCGCTCGGGGCCGTGCTCGACGTGACGCTCGACGTCGAGCCGACGTACGAGGTCGCCCAGCACGTGTTCGAGCGGCCGGACTGGGATGCCGTGCTCGCCGACTTCGACGATGTGACCTCGATCGGCACCAGCGTGAGCCTGTTCTCGACCTGGGAGCGCACCGACTTCGTCGACCAGATCTGGGTCAAGCAGCGGCAGCCCGAGGCGCGCGAAGCTGCGCGGGAGTCGCTGTTCGAGAAGCTCGGCGCGGTGCCCGCGGTGAGCAAGCGGCATCCGATCCTCGGAGTCGACCCGGTCGCGTGCACCGAGCAGCTCGGGGTCGCCGGTCCGTGGTTCGAGCGGCTTGCGCACTTCAAGCTCGAGTTCACGCCGTCGGCCGGCGCCGAGATCCAGAGCGAGTACCTCGTGCCCCGCGCCGATGCGGTCGCCGCGATCCAGGCCGTGCGTACCCTCGCCGGGCAGATCGCGCCGCTGCTGCTCGTGAACGAGATCCGCACCGTGCGCGCGGACGACCTGTGGCTCAGCTCGTCGCACGGGACGGATGCCGTCGGCCTGCACTTCACCTGGAAGCCCGACGAAGCCGCGGTCCGAGCCCTGCTCCCGACGATCGAGGCTGCGCTGCCCGAGACCGCTCGTCCGCACTGGGGCAAGGTGTTCACGCTCGACGGTGCTGAGACGCGCTCGCGGTATTCGCGATGGGACGACTTCGCCGCGCTCGCCGCCCGCTTCGACCCGGAACGCCGCCTGGTGAACCCGTACCTGGAGCGGTTGGGGCTGTAGCGGAGGTCGTTGCACCCCCTGGGTTGTTCTCGGTAACATTCACCGGAGCAGCCGACGGAGGTGCGCATGGTGAACGTCGGCTCGGACAAGCCCAACATCCGGCAGGTCGCGACGATCGCCGGGGTGTCGCACATGACCGTCTCCCGGGTGCTGAACGACCACCCCAACATCAAGCCCGACACCCGGCGGCGCGTGCTCGAGGCGATCGAAGAGCTCGACTACCGCCCCAACCTGGTCGCCAGAGCGCTGGCCACCCAGCGCACGCAGCGCATCGGCGTGATCGTCGAGAGCGCGGTGGCGTACGGCCCCACGAGCATCCTGCGCGCGGTGGAGATGTCGTCGCGCGCGGCCGGCTACTCGGTCACGCCGATCGCGCTCCACGAAGGCGACACGCTCACCCCGCAGGAGGCGGTGGACCACCTCGTCACGCAGGGCGTCGACGCCCTCTGCGTGATCGCTCCGCGCTCGTCGTCCGTGGCCGCGCTGCGAAGAATCGCGATCAACGTGCCGATGCTCGTCGTCAAGGCCGACGCGGACCCGACCTTCCTCACGGTGTCGATCGACCAGCACGCCGGGACCACCCTCGTGGTCGATCACCTCGTCGCGCTCGGCCATCGCGACATCCTGCACATCTCCGGACCCCTGGACTGGCTCGACGCGCGCGCCAGGGAGCGGGCGTTCCACTCCCGTGCCAAGTCGTGGGGCATCCGCGAACGGCCGATCGTGGTGGGGGACTGGTCCGCCGACTTCGCCTATGACTTCGCGAGGGGTCTGCAGCGGCTCCCCGACTACACGGCCGTGTTCGCGGCCAATGACGACATGGCGATCGGGCTCATCCACGGCCTGCACGACAAGGGCTTCGACGTGCCGAACGACATCAGCGTCGTCGGCTTCGACGATGTGCCGCTCGCCCGCCACTTCGTTCCGCCCCTCACGACCGTCCGCCAGGATTTCGGGGCTCTCGGCATCGCCGTCGTCGAGATGCTCCGTGCCGCGATCGAGGGGCGCGAGATCCCGGCGCTGACCCGCATCCCGACCGAGCTGGTGCCGCGCGCCTCGTCGGCCGCCCCGCGGGAGGGGCGGTGAGCGCCGAGCCCACCCCGGAGCCGCTCGTCCGGCTGCAGGGGATCACGGTCGAGTTCCCGGGGGCGCGGGCGCTCGACGATGTCGACTTTCGGCTCTTCCCCGGCGAGGTGCATGCCGT
>NZ_JBLVOH010000170.1:2388-5023 GCF_053543675.1 Microbacterium umsixpiens | reverse complement strand
ACCGCGGCCGGCAAGTCGACCCTGGTCTCGGTGCTGACGGGTACGCGCGCCCCCGATGCCGGAGCCGTCTTCGTCGACGGTGAACCGCGCCGGTTCGGTGGTGTCGCCGACAGTCGTGCCGCCGGCATCGCCACGGTGTTCCAGGAGACGCAGCTGGCCCCGAATCTCAGCGTCGCCGAGAACGTCATGCTGGGCCGTGAGCGACGCGGATACTTCGGCATCGACTGGAAGCGCACGCGAGCGGATGCCGCGGGGGCCCTGGCGCGACTGGGGCTCGACGACCTCGATCCGAAGACGCCGCTGTCGATGCTGACGCCGGCGCAGAAGCAGCTCGTCGCCTTGGCCCGCGCCGTCGTGGACGACCCGCGGGTCCTCGTCCTCGACGAGCCGACCTCGAGCCTCGACCAGGAGGAGGTCGCCACGCTCATGCGGGTGATCCGCGGTCTGCGGGAGCGCGGGGTGGCCATCCTCTTCATCACGCACTTCCTCGAGCAGGCCTTCGCGATCAGCGACCGGATGACGGTGCTCCGCGGCGGTCGGCGGATCGGCGAGTACGCCACGCGGGACCTCGAGCGGGCGGACCTCATCTCGAAGATGCTCGGCAAAGACCTCGACGGGCTGCGTGCCCTCGGCTCGGAACGCAAGGCGCATCACTACGCCTCGGACGGAGAGCCCGCGATGCGCGCCACGGACGTCGGGCGGCGGGGCGAGTTCGAACGGACCGACTTCGAGGTGCAGCGGGGCGAGATCGTCGGTCTGGCCGGCCTCCGCGGATCCGGACGCTCGGAGCTCGCGGCACTCCTCAGCGGCACGACGCGGACCGATAGCGGCGAACTGTGGGTGGACGGCGAACGCGTGGAACTGCGCAGTCCGTCGGCCGCGCTGCGCCATCGCATCGCGCTGTCGGCCGAGAGCAGACGCACGCAGGGCATCATCGGCGATCTGACCGCCCGGGAGAACATGATCCTGTCGCTGCAGGCGCTGCGCGGTTGGGCGCGCCCGCTGTCGGCGGCCGAGGAGGCGGCGATCGTCGACACCTACGTCGAGGCGCTGCATCTGTCTCCGGCCGACCTCGATCGACCGGTCAAACTGCTCTCCGGGGGGACGCAGCAGAAGGTGCTGCTGGCGCGCGCGCTCGCCGTGCGCCCGCACGTGCTCATCCTCGACGAGCCGACGCGGGGGATCGACATCGCGGCCAAGCTCGACGTGCAGCGCCGGATCAGTCAGCTCGCCGGCGACGGGGTGGCGGTGGTCTTCATCTCCTCGGAGCTGGAGGAGGTCGTGCGCCTGAGCGACCGCATCATCGTGCTGAAAGACCGCGAGAAGATCGGCGAACTCAGCAATGGGCCGGGTGTCACGGTCGACACTGTGGTGGAGATGATCGCCGCGGATCCCGGTCCTGACGCGGAATTGTGATCGGTAACAGAACCTCGCCGCTGGAACATTCCTGATTTTTGGAACAATCCTTGTGTTCCAGAAATTGTTCCCGGTAACATCGCCGCAGGATAGGCAGTGCCGCTGTCCTGCACTCACGCAAGGGACCACGTCAGGTCCACCATTGCCGGGCTGACTACCGGCATCTCAAGGAGGAGAACATGTCCGCGAAGAAGCGCATCCGCATCGCGCTCGGTCTGGTCGCAGCCGGCGCACTCACCATCGGCCTTGCCGCCTGCTCGTCCGGAGGAACCGACGGAGAAGCCGGCGGCGATGGTGGCTCCGACGAGCTGACCACGGTCGGTTTCGTCGCCGTCGGCCCCGAAGGCGCGTGGCGCGAGGCCAACGAGCAGAACATCCAGGACACCTTCACGGAGGACGCCGGATACGAGCTCAAGTACGCCCCCGCCACCAACCTCGACCAGAAGTCGCAGATCGACGCGTTCACGTCGTTCGTCGACGAGGGTGTCGACGTGATCCTGCTGTCGGCGACCGAGGCCTCGGGCTGGGAGGACTCCCTCAAGCGAGCGCAGGAGGCCGAGATCCCGGTGATCCTGCTCGACCGTGGCATCGAGCCCGACGACGACAGCCTCTACGTCACCCGCATCGCCCCCGACAACGTCGAGGTCGCGAAGGAGGTCGGCACGTGGGCGGCCGCCACCTTCCCCGATGGCGGCAACTACGTCGTGCTCGAGGGTCCGGCCGGCGTCGGCGTCGTGAACGAGCGCAACGAGGGCTTCGACGAGGGCCTCGGTGACGCCGCGCTGACGAAGCTCGACGCGCAGACCGCGAACTGGTCGGCCGAAGAGGGCAAGAGCGTCTTCGAGACGATGCTCAAGTCGGCGAACAACGACATCCAGCTCGTGTTCGCGCAGAACGACGAGATGGGCCTCGGCGCCGCGCAGGCGGCCGAAGAAGCCGGCCTCGTCGTCGGCGAAGACGTGAAGATCGCCACGATCGACGGCACCAAGAACGCCATGCAGGCGCTCGCCGACGGTCAGCTCAGCTACGTGCACGAGTACAACCCGCTGTTCGGCGAGACCGCGATGGAGGTCGTCGAGAAGGCGCTCGCCGGTGACGAGGTCGAGTCGTACATCGTTGTCCCGAGCGAGGCGTTCGACTCCGCCGAAGCCGCGCAGGCCGTGCTGGCCGACCGCAAGTACTGAACCCGACGCCGGAGTGATCCGGCACCCCGCCCCCG
>NZ_JBLVOH010000170.1:0-2346 GCF_053543675.1 Microbacterium umsixpiens | reverse complement strand
CCCCCCCGGGCACCCGGACGGAGAGACAGCGATGAACGAAGAACTCCCCATCGTCGAGATGCGCGGGATATCGATCGGATTCCCCGGTGTGAAAGCGCTCGACGGGGTCGACTTCCGCCTGTTCCCCGGTGAGGTGCACGCCCTCATGGGGGAGAACGGCGCCGGCAAGTCGACGTTGATCAAGGCCCTCACCGGCGTCTACCGCATCGACTCCGGGTCGATCGTCGTGACCGGCCAGGAGCGCAGCTTCACCGGAGCCGGAGACGCCCAGGACGCCGGCATCTCGACCGTGTACCAAGAGGTCAATCTGGCGCCGAACCTCTCCATCGGCGAGAACGTCATGCTCGGGCACGAGCGCCGCGGTCCGTTCGGCATCAACTGGTCGGCCACTCATCGCGCGGCCACCGAGGCCCTCAGCCGGCTCGGACTCGGACACCTCGACACCCACCGACCTCTCTCCACCCTCTCGATCGCCCTGCAGCAGCTCGTCGCGATCAGCCGGGCCATGGCGATCAAGGCCAAGGTCCTCATCCTCGACGAGCCCACATCGAGCCTGGATGCCGCCGAGGTCGACGGCCTCTTCGCCGTGATCCGCTCGCTGCGCGACCAGGGGGTCGCGATCCTCTTCGTCTCGCACTTCCTCGATCAGGTCTATGCGATCAGCGACCGCCTCACGGTGCTGCGCAACGGCCGTTACGAAGGCGAGTACCTCACCCGTGACCTCGATCGGCACGCGCTCATCTCGACCATGATCGGCAAGGACCTCGACGCGCTGAAGTCGCTCGGCGGTAACCGTCGACGCGCACCCCGTGACGCCGAGGAGAAGCCGCTGCTGTCCGCATCCGGCATCACGCGTCGCGGCGCGGTCGAGCCCACCGACCTCGACATCCGCCCCGGCGAGGTGATCGGCGTCGCGGGCCTGCTCGGCTCCGGACGCACCGAACTCGCCCGGCTGCTCTACGGAGCAGACCGTACCGACGGCGGGACGATCGAACTGCACGGTCGCCGCGTCGAGCTGAAGTCGCCCGCCGAAGCGCTCGCGTTGCGCATCGCGTTCTCGACCGAGAACCGCCGCGACGAGGGCATCGTCGGAGACCTGACCGTGCGCGAGAACATCATCCTCGCCGTGCAGGCCGAGCGCGGCTGGGCGCGGCCCATGCCCCGCAAGGAGCAGGACGCGATCGTCGAGAAGTACATCGCGCAGCTGAACGTGCGCCCCGCCGATCCCGACCGGATGATCAAGAACCTCTCGGGCGGCAACCAGCAGAAGGTGCTGCTCGGCCGCTGGCTGGCGACGCGGCCCGAACTCCTCATCCTCGACGAGCCCACCCGCGGCATCGACGTGGGCGCCAAGGCCGAGATCCAGGAGGCGGTGGCCGAACTCGCGGAAGAGGGCGTCGCCGTGGTCTTCATCTCGTCCGAGCTCGAAGAGGTGGTCCGGCTGTCCGAGCGGATCGTCGTGCTGAAGGACCACCGCAAGATCGGCGAGATCCAGAACGGACCGGACGTCACCGCCCAGGTGGTCGTCGACGTGATCGCCGCGCACGGCGTGGAAGCGGCGGCCGAGACCCTCGACGACACCGACGGCGCGCTGCCGGATAGCATCGCTCACACCACTGACAAGGAGGCAGCGCGATGACCGCCGCAACCGGCTCCACCATCTGGCGCGACCTGATCCACAAGCCCTTCTTCTGGGGGATCGTCGCCATCGTCGCGCTGCTCGCCCTGAACGTGCTCAAGGACCCGACCTATCTGGCTGTGTCGATCAACCCGAACAACGGCAACCTGGTCGGCAACGTCATCGACATCCTGCGCCAGGCGGCGCCCATCATGATGATCGCCATCGGGATGTCCCTCGTGATCGCCACTGGTGGCATCGACCTCTCGGTCGGCTCGCTCATGGCCGTCGCGGGCGCCGTCTCGATGGAGTTCCTCAGTGCCGCCGACCCGTCGGCCGGGGTGGGGGGAGCACTCGGCGCCGTCGGCCTCGCGCTGCTGATCACCGGAATCCTCGGGGCGGTCAACGGGGTGCTCGTCGCCTACGTCGGGCTGCAGCCGTTCATCGCCACGCTCGTGCTGATGCTCGCCGGGCGCGGCATCGCCAAGGTGATCACCGGCGGTCAGAACACCACGGCGTCCAACGATGCGTTCCGCTGGATCTCGAACGGCTTCGTGCTCGGCATCCCGGTCGTGTTCATCCTGGCGGTGCTGCTGGTGCTCGCCGTCGGCTGGGTCGTGCGCCGCAGCGCCCTCGGCCTCATGATCGAGGCCATCGGCATCAACCCGCGGGCGAGCCGCATGGCCGGCATCAAGCCCAAGGGCCTCCTGCTGACGACGTACATCCTC
>NZ_JBLVOH010000169.1:14031-15139 GCF_053543675.1 Microbacterium umsixpiens | reverse complement strand
CTTCAGTTCCTACGCCCAGAAGGCGATGGGCCGCAGCGCCGGCAGTGCGGTCGGATGGCTCTACTGGATCCAGCTGGTCGTCGTGATCGCCGCCGAGGCGACGGGCGCCGGCGCCATCGTGGCCAACTGGACGCCGGGCATCCCCGCCTGGGTGTGGGTGCTGATCTTCGTCGTGGCGCTCACCGCCGTGAACCTGTTCGGTGTGCGCAACTACGGCCGCTTCGAGTTCTGGTTCGCGGCGATCAAGGTCGCGGCGATCATCGCCTTCCTGATCGTGGGCGTGTGCGCGATCATCGGGCTCATCCCCGGCGTGCCGGCGACCGGCATCGCGAACCTCGTCGACAACGGCGGCTTCGCCCCGAACGGCATCGCCGGCATCGCGGGCGCCCTGCTCATCGTGGTGTTCGCGTTCGGAGGCACCGAGGTCGTCGCGATCGCCGCTGCCGAGTCGAACGACCCCGCGCACAACATCCGCCGCATCGTGCGCGAGGTGCTCGTGCGCATCCTCGTGTTCTACGTCGGATCGATCTTCGTGATCGTGGCCGTACTGCCGTGGAACGATCCCGCGGTCAAGGACGGCCCGTTCTCGGCGGTGCTCGAGACCCTGAACGTGCCCGGCGTCGGTCTCGTGATGGACCTGATCGTGATCGTCGCGCTGCTGTCGGCCATGAACGCCAACATCTACGGTGCCTCCCGCATGGCGTACTCGCTGGGGGAGCGCGGACTCGCCCCGCTGGCCGCGACCCGCACCAGCCTCAAGGGCGTGCCGTTCGTCGCCGTGCTGGCCTCGGTCGCCTTCGGCTTCGTGACGGTCGGGCTCAACTGGGCCTTCCCCGACGTCGTCCTCCCCGCGCTCCTGAACGTGGTCGGCTCGACGCTGCTCGTGATCTGGACGTCCACGGCGGTCGCGCAGATCATCCTCCGCACCCGCGCGGATCGCACGGGCGAGGAGATGCCGATGCGGATGTGGGGCTTCCCGTGGTTGTCGTGGCTGTGCCTGGTGCTGCTCGCCGCGGTGATCGCACTCGCGATGATCGACCCGGCCGCGCGCATCCAGTTGCTTTTGACCCTCGCCCTCACCGGTGTGCTCCTCCTCGTCGCCCGCGCG
>NZ_JBLVOH010000169.1:2431-14011 GCF_053543675.1 Microbacterium umsixpiens | reverse complement strand
GCGGGGGCCGGCGTGCCGCGGGAGTAGCCGATGCGCATCGATCGCCTCGACGCCCAGCTCATCCGGCTGCTCACCGAGTCCCCGCAGCTGCCGATCCTGGAAGTCGCGCGGCGGCTCGGGATCGCCCGCGGCACTGCGACGAGCCGTCTCGCGCGCCTGCACGAGGGCGGGGTGATCGAGGCGATCGTGCCGCGCGTGGACCCGGCCGGCTTCGGCTACGGCGTGGTCGCCTTCTGCCTGGTCGAGATCGATCAGAAGGTCGGTCATGACGAGGTGGCGACGGCCTTGGCGGACGCGGTGCCCGAGATCGTCGACATGCACACCGTCACGGGCGCCAGCGACATGCAGCTGCGGCTGGTCGCGCGGGATGCCACGCGGCTGCAGGAGGTGCTCGACCGGGTCGCGCTCGTGCCCGGCGTCGCCCGGACGGCGTCGTCAATCGCGATGCGCACCCACCTGTCGGGGCGCGTGCTCCCGCTGGTGGACCACGTCGCGACGGACGATCCCGCCTAGCGCCTCACACCCAGCCGGGCAGCCAGTTGTGCAGAAGCCAGAACTCGTACGGCACGCTCATCCCGGTCCACAGCGGCAGGAAGAACGCCGAGACGAGCACCACGAACGTCAGGAAGATGATCACCGTGCGCTCGCCGGACTGCCGCCGGTACAGCGGATCCTCCCGCTTTCCGGCGATGATCCGCAGCATCATCGCCAGGGCGAGCACGAGGAACGGCATCATCACGACCGTGTAGAACTGGAAGATCGTGCGCTCGGGGAACATCAGCCACGGCAGGTAGGTGACAGCGAGACCCACGAGCGGAACGGTCAGCTCCGGACCGACCGACTGCCGGGTGATCCAACTGCGCACCAGCCGGTAGATCAGGTAGACGGCCGCAGCGACCCCGCCGTACCAGATGAGCGGATTGGGGACGGCGGAGATCACGCCGATGCAGTGATCCGTGCCGCAACCCGAGGGGGAGGGGTCGACCCAGACCGCGGTCGGACGCAGCAGCAGGGGCCACTCCCACGCGGGGCTCGCATAGGGGTGCCCGCGGCTCAGGCCCACATGGAATCCGAGCATGGACTCGTGGTACTTCCACAGTGCGAGCAGGGGGTTGGTGTCGCTCTTGCGGTCATAGCCGCCGGCGGTCACGAGCCAGCCGGTCCAGCTGATGAGGTACACCGCGAGGGCGGGGAAGACGAGCAGTACGAATGAGACGGGCCCCTGGCGGAATGCGGCGGCGGTCGGCCACAGCACCACGCCGGCGCGGCGCCGGGCCAGCGCATCGGTGATCACGACGTACAGCCCGAAGCCGGCGAGGACGTAGAGTCCCGACCACTTCACGGCGCACGCCGCGCCCAGGGCGAGTCCCGCGGCGCCCAGCCACGGACGGCGCCACAGCACGGGCCCCCAGAACGGGTCCGGCGCGTCGAGGTCGCGTCTCTCGAGCACCGGGATCGTCCGCTGCCGGTCGATCAGCACGAACAGCACGCCCAGCAGGATGAAGAACGTCAGGATGCCGTCGAGCAGGGCGATCCGGCTCATCACGATGCTGAGCCCGTCGATCGCGAGCAGGGTTCCGGCCACGGTCGCGACGACCACCGAGCCGCTGAGGCGCCGGGCGATCAGGTACACCAGCAAGACCGATGCCGTGCCGAAGAGCGCGGTGGCCAGCCGCCAGCCGCCGCTGTTCTCCGGGCCGCCGATCGCCATGCCCAGCGCGATCAGCCACTTGCCCAGCGGCGGATGCACGATGAACGCGCCCTGGTCGGAGAGCGGAAGATCCTCGCCGGTCGGGAACGCCTGGTTCGCGCCGTCGCCCCAGGTGCCTTCGTAGCCCAGGGTCCACAGCGACCAGGCGTCCTTGACGTAGTAGGTCTCGTCGAAGGCCAGCTCGTGCGGATGGGCGACGCCGATCAGCCGGAGGACCGCGGCCAGCGCGGTGATGACCAGTGGGGCGAGCCATCGGATGGCGCGGCCCCAGTCGGGATCGAGGAGCACGCGGTCGCGAAGTCGCCCGTAGCGCGTCAGCCGTGCCTCGGGGGCAGGGAGCAGGGGCACGGGCGCGGTCACCGGTCCAGCCTAGACAACCCGCCTAAGCTGGGCGGGTGATCATCCTCGCCGCCACTCCGATCGGAAATCTCGGCGACGCGTCCCGCCGCCTGGTGGAGGTGCTGGAGAACGCCGAGGTCGTCGTCGCGGAGGACACCCGCACCACGGTGCGACTCCTGAAGGCGCTGCAGATCGACAACCGTCCGCGCCTGATCGCGCTGCACGACCACAACGAGAAGCAGAAGGCCGCAGAGCTCGCCGCCCTCGCGGCGGAGACCGACATCGTCGTGATGAGCGACGCCGGGATGCCGACCGTCAGCGATCCCGGCTACGGGCTGGTCGCCGAGGCCGTGGCCCAGGGTGTGACGGTGACCGCGATCCCCGGTCCGAGTGCGGTGCTGATGGCGCTCGCGATCTCGGGCCTCCCCACCGACCGCTTCACGTTCGAGGGATTCCTGCCGCGCAAGCCGGGGGAGCGCCGCTCGACCCTTCGCGCGCTCGCCGCGGAACCCCGCACCATGGTGTTCTTCGAGTCCCCGGCCCGCCTCGCGAGTGCGCTCGCCGACATGGGTGCGGCGTTCGGCGACGAGCGGCGGATCGCGGTGTGCCGCGAACTCACGAAGCTGTACGAGGAGGTGCGCCGCGGCACGGCATCCGAGCTGGTCGCCTGGGCGGAGAACGGCGTCAAAGGCGAGATCGTCGTCGTCGTCGAGGGGGCTTCCCGCCGCGACGCCTCCCCGGAGGACGCGCTCTCCCAGGTGCAGAAGCTCGTCGCCGACGGCATCCGCCTGAAGGATGCTGCGTCCGAGGTCGCCGCGCTCACCGGCCTCTCCTCCCGAGACCTCTACCAGGCCGCGCTGGCCGCCCGCTCCGGAGGGGCATGACCGTGAGCAAGGCGGCGACCGTGTACGACGTGGCCGATCGGGCCGGCGTGTCCATCGCCACCGTGTCGCGCGTGCTGCGCTCGCCGGATGCGGTGCGTCCGGTCACACGGGAGCGCGTGCTCGATGCCGTGTCCGCCCTGGGTTACGTGCCCAGCGGCAGTGCCCGGGGTCTCGCGGAGCGCCGCACCGGGGTGCTCGGGCTGTACTTCCCCGGGTTCGACGCCGCGGAAGACGCTCCGCCGCTGGACGTGCTCTCCGATGCCGATGCGCCGCCGTTCGCGATCGTCCGTGATGACGCGGATGCCGATGACGGACACACCTCGATGCTCTTCCTCGACGAGGTGCTGCGCGGCGCGGAGCTGGAGGCGTGGAAGCAGGGGTTCGTACTCATGGTCGGCGTCGGACGCGACGATCCCGACCGGTCGACGGTGCGCGACATGGCCGGCCGCGTCGACGGCCTCATGGTGCTCGCGAGCAGTGTGCCCGACGACGTGCTGGCGCGCCTCGCCCGGCGGATCCCGGTCGTGGTCCTCTCCGGGCCGCCGCGCGGTGATCACTACGACCACGTCACGGTGAGCAATGCCGAGGCGATGGCCGAGCTGACCCGGCATGTCCTGGCCCAGGTGGGGGACGGGCCGCTGGCCTTCCTCGCCGGCCCCGAGGACTCGCCGGACGGCCTGCAGCGGTGGGAGGGGTTCGCGGCGGCGGTGACGGCCGCGGGCCGATCCCTCGACGACGTGACCGTCCTCCGCGGCGACTTCACCCGCGGCTCGGGCCGTCGTGCCGCCGAGGAACTCGTCGCATCCGGCGCGCCGGCAGCGCTGATCTCCGCGAATGACCAGATGGCGCTCGGCGCGCTCGACATGTTCCGCGGCGCCGGCATCCGCGTGCCCGAGGACATCCTCGTGACCGGGTTCGACGGCATCGAGGCGGCCGCGCTGTCGCGCCCCCCGCTCACCACGATCCGCCAGCCCATGATCGACCTCGGGCGCGCAGCCGTCCAGGTGCTCGCACGGCGCCTGGAGAGCATGGATGCCGAGCCGGTGCTGGCTCGCCTGCCGCTGCAGATCCTCCTTCGCGAGAGCTCGCAGCGCCCTTCCTGACGCCCCGCGGCACGGCGCCACGCCGGTGTCAAGGGGTTGCTTTCGAAAAATGTATGCGCTTACAATCACTGAGGCGGCGCAGGCCGTCGGTCATGACAGAGACGACATGAGGTGGCAGATGTCCGGTGGCAGAACACCGAGAGCGCGGATGATGGGACGCTGGCGCAGAGCGGCGATCGTCGGCCTTGCAGCAGCCGCAGTCGCACTGAGCGGCTGCAGCATCCAGATCACATCCCAACCCGATCCGTCGATCGGCGACGACACGATGCTGATCAACGCCGACAAGGGCAACCCGTTCTTCACGAGGAACTTCAACCCGTATCTCACCAACACGCGCACGGCGTCGCGGTGGATCTACGAGCCGCTGATCCTGGTCAACCCGCTCGACGGCACGCAGAACCCCTGGCTCGCGACCGAGTGGTCCCAGCCCGACGCCCGCACCATCGTCATGACGATCCGCGACGACGTCGAGTGGAGCGACGGCGAAGACCTGACCCCGGACGATGTGGCCTTCACGTTCCAGCTGCTCAAGGACAACCCCGCGCTCGACATCAAGGGCGCCTGGCAGCATCTGGAGAGCGTCGAGACCGAGGGCGACGACGTGATCATGCACCTCCAGACCGAGGATGCTCCGTCGCTGCCGATCCTCGGCCAGACCATGATCGTGCCGGAGCACCTCTGGGCCGACGTGAAGGACCCCGCCACGTACCGCAACGAGACACCGGTCGGGACCGGGCCGTTCGTGCTCGGCAACTACAACGACCAGCAGTACTCGATGGACCGCAACCCCGACTACTGGCAGGCCGACAAGATCGAGATCGAGCACATCATCCTGCCCTCGACCAACTCGCAGCTCGACACCGTGAGCCGCGGGTACGACTGGGCGTATTCGTTCATCTCCGATGTGGAGGGCACCTGGGGTGCGGCTAGTCCGGACAACAAGTGGTGGTTCCCGCCGGGCGGCGTGATCGCCCTGATGCCGAACCTCGAGGTCGCCCCCTTCGACGACGTGAACGTCCGCCGAGGCATCGCGCTCTCCCTCGATCGCGAGGAGATCGCCGAGACCGCTTCCGAGGGGTACATGGAGCCCGCCGGCCAGACCGGACTGATCCTCCCGAACCAGGAGGAGTATCTCGACCCGAGCATCCCCGACGAGGGCATGATCACGCAGGACACGGACGCTGCGCTCGAAGCCTTCGAGAAGGCGGGCTACACCCTCGACGGCGACCGGCTCGTGGACGCCGACGGTGAGCAGCTCGAGTTCGCGCTCACCACGGCCAACGGCTTCACGGACTGGACGAGGGCCGCGCAGACCGTGCGCAGCCAGCTCGCCGAGGTCGGTGTGAAGGTCACGCTCAAGCTCCCGCAGCCCGCGGGCTACCAGAGCGCGATCAGCAACGGCGACTTCGAGATGGCGATCGGCGGCATGGGCAACGGCGACGTCTACCAGGCCTTCAACAACCTGCTCTCCAGCGAGTTCTACGTGCCGTCCGGCGAGACGACGGCCAACAACTTCGAGCGCTACCGCTCGGACGAGGCCGATGCGCTGCTGGCCGAGTACCGCGAGACCGTCGACACCGATCGCCAGGCCGAGATCGTGAAGGAGCTGCAGGGCATCGTCTACGACGAGATGCCCGTGATCGGCCTCTACTACGGCGGCATCTGGGGTCTGTTCAACGACGCCAAGTTCACCGGCTGGCCGAGTGAGGAAGACCCGTACATGATCCCGCAGAACTACGACTCCGCGCCGCTGGGCATCTTCACGCGGCTCGAGCGAGTCAAGGAGGACGACAAGTGAAGTACGTGCTCCAGAAGTTCGGCCTGTTCGTGCTCACCCTGTGGGCTGCGGTCACCCTGAACTTCTTCCTCCCGCGCATGATGCCGGGCTCCCCGGCGGATGCCGCCATCGCCAAGCTGTCCCAGAACGGGCCGGTGTCCGACGCCACACGCGCCGCCATCGAAGCCCAGCTGGGTGTGCCGACCGGGTCGCTGTGGGACCAGTACATCGCCTACCTCGGCCAGGTCGTGCGGCTCGACTTCGGCGTCTCGTACACGTTCTATCCCCAGTCGGTGGCGAGCATGGTGTCGACGGCATTGCCGTACACGATCGCTCTCGTCGGCATCGTCACGATCCTCGCGTTCGTGATCGGAACCCTCATCGGCGTCGCGGCCGCCTGGCGTCGAGGCACCTGGCTCGACACGCTGCCGACGCTGACGGGCTCCTTCCTCAGCACGTTCCCGTACTTCTGGACCGCGCTGCTGCTGCTGTTCTTCTTCGGCTACGTGCTGCACTGGTTCCCGACCACGGGCGCCTACTCCGCGACGACGACACCCGGGTTCACCTGGGAGTTCCTCGGCGACCTGTTGAGCCACGCGTTCCTGCCGGCCCTGACGATCCTGCTCACCTCACTCGGCGGCTGGATCATCGGGATGCGCAACGCCATGATCAACACGCTCGGTGAGGACTACATCACCTTCGGCGAGGCGAACGGGCTGCACGGCCGCACGATCGCCCTCCGCTACGCCGCGCGCAACGCGATCCTGCCGAACCTCACCGGCTTCGGGCTCACGCTCGGCGGTGTCGTGGGCGGATCGATCCTCGTCGAGCAGGTGTTCGGCTATCCCGGCATCGGGTACCTGCTCTTCAACGCCGTGATCGGGCAGGACTACCCGCTCATGCAGGCGCTCTTCCTGATGATCACCGTGAGCGTGCTCATCGCCAACTTCCTCGTGGACATCCTCTACGGGGTTCTCGACCCGAGGACACGCCGATGACTTCCACCATGAACGTCAAGATCCCCGCCGAGCGCATCGCCGCGCCCAGCCCGTGGCGCGCCTTCGGGCGCATGGTCGCCACCCTCTGGAGCAACGGCAAAGCCCGACTCGGCCTCTGCATCCTCGCCTTCTTCGTGCTGGTCGCGGTGTTCGCCCCGGTCCTCGCCCCCTACGGGCCGAAGGAGAACGGGTTCGACCGCAACGCCGATGCGTCCTGGGCGCACTGGCTCGGCACGACTGCCGCGGGGGAGGACGTGCTCAGCCAGCTCATCTACGGCGCGCAGATCAGCCTGCTGGTCGGCTTCGCCGCCGGCATCCTCTCGACGATCGTCGCTGTGCTCATCGGCCTCAGCTGGGGGTACATGCGCGGGTTCCTGGGCGAGGTGGTCGGCTTCATCGTCAACCTCTTCCTGGTGATCCCCGGGCTCCCGCTCATGATCGTGATCGCCGCGTATCTGCAGAACGGCGGGATCCTGATGATCATCGCCGTGATCGTGGTGACCGGCTGGGCGTGGGGCGCGCGCGTGCTCCGCAGCCAGACGCAGTCGCTGCGCGGCAACGACTTCGTCACCTCGGCGCAGTTCTCGGGCGACAGCAGGACGCGCATCGTGTTCCGCGAGATCCTGCCGAACATGACGTCGATCATCGCCGGCACGCTCTTCGGGGCGGCGACGGCCGCGATCCTCGCCGAGGCGGGACTGGAGTTCCTCGGCCTCGGCGACTCCAGCATCGTCAGCTGGGGCACCATGCTCTACTGGGCGCAGAACTCCAACTCCCTGCTCACCGGACAGTGGCTGCTGCTGTTCGCCCCCGGTCTGTGCATCGCACTGCTGGCGCTGAGCCTGACACTGATCAACTTCGGCGTGGACGGCATCTCCAATCCGCGCCTGCGAGAGGGGAAGGGCCGATGACCGCCATGAACACGAATGATGTGCTGCTGGAGGTCGACTCCTTGTCCGTCGAATACGCCTCACCCGGGGCGACGCCGGTCGCCGCCGTCCACGACGTCTCGTTCTCGCTGCGTCGCGGCGAGTTCGTCGGACTCGTCGGCGAGTCGGGGTCGGGCAAGTCGACCCTTGGCTTCGCGCTGACGCGGTTGCAGAAGCCGCCGGCGCGCATCAGCGGCGGCCGCATCCTCTTCGGCGGGCGCGACATCCGCGAGCTGGATGCCGAAGAGCTGCGTCGTCAGCGCCAGGGCGGGTTCGCGATGGTGCTGCAGTCGGGCATGAACGCACTGAACCCGGTGCGCACCGTGGGCAACCACTTCCGTGACATCTTCGCCGCCCACGGCCACGTGCCCAAGGGCGACCGGGAGGCCCGGGCCCGCGAGCTCATCGGCAAGGTCGGCCTCGACGCCTCGGTGCTCGCCCGCTACCCCGGGGAGCTCTCCGGCGGTATGCGCCAGCGTGCCTCGATCGCGCTCGCGCTGTCGCTGGAGCCGCAGCTCATGGTCTTCGACGAACCGACCACCGCACTCGACGTGCTCGTGCAGCACGCCGTCATGGACACGATCAAGGAACTGCAGCGGGCCGAGCAGTTCACGGCCATCCTCATCAGCCACGATCTCGGCATCGTGCTCGAGGCCACCGACCGGGTGATGGTGATGCACGAGGGGCGCATCGTCGAAGACGCGCCGAGCATCGACATCCTGCAGCGTCCGAAGGACGAGTACACGCGGATGCTGCTCAGCCACTACGCCGACCCCCGCGCGAAGACCCTGTCGATCCCCGGCTTCGTCGACCTCGGGACGCGGCGCGCCGAAGGCCGTTCGCGCACCGACGTCACCGAGACGCTGCCGACCGTGTCGTCGCGGGATGCGCGTCGCGCCGATGCGGCGATCGTGGTCGACGGGGTGTCCAAGCACTATCCGGCCCCGCGCCGTGGACAGGACGCGGTGACGGCCGTCGACGATGTGTCGTTCCGGCTGGAACCCGGGGAGGCGCTCGCGCTCGTCGGGGCCTCGGGGTCGGGCAAGTCGACCATCGCGAAGATGCTCACCGGCGTCGAGAAGCCGACCTCCGGCACCGTCCGCTTCGGCGATGTCGACGTGGCGACCCTCAAGCGCCGCGGTCTGCGTGACTTGCGCAAGGACGTGCAGATGGTGTTCCAGGATCCGTACGCGGCACTCAACCCGCTGCACACGGTCGAGTACGCGCTGACGCGCCCGGTCATGAACTACACGAAGTTGCGCGGGCAGGAAGCCAGGGCGCGGGTGCTCGAGCTGCTCGAGACCGTCGGCCTCACGCCCGTCGAGCAGTTCGCGGCGAAACTGCCGCATCAGCTCTCGGGCGGGCAGCGGCAGCGCGTCGCGATCGCCATGGCACTCGCCTGCCGTCCGCGGCTGCTCATCGCCGACGAGCCGACCACGGCACTCGACGTCACGATCCAGGCCGAGATCCTCTCCCTGCTGCTCGCGCTCGTCGCCGACGAGGGGATGTCGCTCGTGTTCATCACGCACGACCTCGCCGTGCTCGCGCAGGTCGCGTCCGAGGGCGTGGTGCTCGAGCATGGACGCGTCGTCGAAGCGGCCCCCGTCTCGACGCTGCTGTCGACTCCTGCCTCACCGGTCACCCAGGGCCTGCTGCGCGATGCCACGGCGACTCTCTGGCGGCCGAACGGCGGTGCCGCATGAGTCTGATCGAAGCACGGGGACTCCGCCGCGACTTCGTCGTCCCGAAGCGAACCGCATTCGAGCGCACGCGCACGCAGACGGCGCTGGCGGCGACCGACCTCGATGTCGTCGAGGGTTCATCCGTGGGGATCATCGGCGAGTCGGGGTCGGGAAAGTCCACGCTGGTCCGACTGATCCTCGGTCTCGACCGCCCCACGTCCGGGACCGTGTCGATCGACGGACGCCCCGTCGACGCCACGGCATCCGCGAAGTCCCTGCACTGGCTGCGGCGGGAGACCGGACTCGTCTTCCAGGATCCGTATGCCTCGCTCGACCCGCGCATGACCGCCGGTCAGATCGTGCGAGAGCCGCTGTGGGCGCTCGGCATCGAGGGAGACCACCGCGCGCGCGTACGCGAGGTACTTGCCCAGGTCGGCCTCGAGCCCGAGATGGGCGACCGTTATCCACACGAGTTCTCGGGCGGCCAGCGCCAGCGGATCGCGCTCGCCCGGGCGATCGTGCACCGCCCCCGCATCCTCGTCGGCGACGAGCCGCTCTCCGCCCTCGACGTGACGGTGCGCGCGCAGATCCTCGAGCTGCTGATCGAGCTCCGCCGCACGACCGATCTCACCCTGCTGCTGGTGTCGCACGACATCGGCGTGGTCCAGAACCTGTGCGACGCGGTCGTCGTGATGAAGGACGGCCACATCGTCGAGCGGGGTTCGACTCAGGATGTGCTGCTGCACCCCACGGAGGACTACACGAAGACGCTGCTCGCGGCGATCCCGGTGATCCCGGGCGCTCCCCCTCGCCCCTCCAGCGACTGAGCTGCCGCGGATTCTTCGGGTCGTCAGCGCGAACCGAAGAGCCTTCGCCGGCGTCCGGTGGGCTTGAGCACACGCCGCATGTACACCGTGCCGAGGTCGCGGCCGAACTTGTAGCCGACCCGCCCCATGCGACCGGCTTCGACGAACCCCAGCTTCTCGTGCAGCCGGATCGACGCCTCCGCGCCGCTGTCGCTGATCACCGCGACCATCTCGCGCAGACCGATCTGCTCGCAGGCATCGATGAGCGCCTGCAGCAGGGCCGCGCCGAGTCCCTTCCCGCCCGCGCCCGGACCGAGGTAGATCGAGTCCTCGACCGTGTACTTGTAGGCGTTCTTCCCCGCCCAGGGCTGCGCGAGCGCGTATCCCATGACCACGCCGGCCGGCGAGACCGCCACGAGGAACGGCAGCTCCAGGCGAGTGAGCAGCGCGTACTTGTCACGCCAGTACGGGATGCTGCTGCGCCGCTCGTCGAGCGTCACAGCCGAGTTGCTCACGAAATGGTTGTAGATCTCGCGGACGTGAGGCAAGTCCGCCGGACGCGCTGCACGGATCGTGTACGAGAAGACCTCGGGGGCGATCTCGGGGCGGAGGTGGCGCGGGAGGACGCGGCGACGGTCCCCCGGTTCGAACTGCATGCGCTCAGCTTAGAGACGGAGTGGCTTCGCCCTCCACTCTCCAGTCGATCGCAGCGCCTAGATCAGGCGCTCGGCCTCCGCAGGCTCGCCACCCACCCGCCAGTCGATCGCGTCGGCGCCCTGCTCGGCGAGGAGGTCGTTCACGCGGGAGAACGGGCGGGAGCCGAAGAAGCCGCGGCTGGCGGACAGCGGAGACGGATGCGCAGAGGCGATGATCGGCGTCGAACCCAGCATCGGCTGCAGGTTCGCGGCGTCCTTGCCCCACAGCACGGCGACGAGCGGCTGATCGCGGGCGACGAGCGTCCGGATCGCGAGCTCGGTGACCTTCTCCCACCCCCAGCCGCGGTGGGAAGCGGCGGCACCGGGCCGCACGGTGAGCACGCGGTTGAGCAGGAGCACGCCCTGATCGCTCCACGCAGTGAGATCGCCGTGGGGCGCCGGCGGGATGCCGAGATCGCTCTCCCGCTCCTTGTAGATGTTGGAGAGGCTGCGCGGTAGCGGGCGCACAGCACGATCGACCGCGAAAGACAGACCGATCGGGTGGCCGGGCGTCGGATACGGGTCCTGTCCGGTGATCAGCACCCGCACGTCGGCCAGCGGTCGCTGGAAGGCCCGGAGCACGTTCTCACCGGACGGCAGGTACCCGTGCCCCGCCTCCTGCTCGGCGCGGAGTCGCTCGCCGAGCTCGGTGATCG
>NZ_JBLVOH010000169.1:0-2411 GCF_053543675.1 Microbacterium umsixpiens | reverse complement strand
GGAGCGAGCGCGTCCGCCCACCCCGCGTCGATCTGCCCGTCCGCGGCGAGCTCGGCGAGAGACCGCGCCATCGTCAGTCGATGGAGCGCACGCGCAGGGGTCCGCGCGCGAGCAGGTGCTGCGCCGACTGCGCGACCGGGCGCATCGTGATCAGGTCGAGGTTGACGTGTCCCGGCGACTCCAGCGCATAGGCGATCACGTCGGCGACGTCTTCGGCGAGGAGGGGCGCTTCGACACCTGAGTAGACGGCCTCGGCGGCGACGGCGTCTCCCCCGAGGCGGTTGAGCGTGAACTCCTCCGTGTGAACCATGCCGGGCGCGACCTCGACGACGCGGATCGGCTCGCCGTTGAGCTCCTGGCGGAGGACCTTCACCAGCATGCCCTCGGCGGCCTTCGCGGCGTTGTACCCGGCGCCTCCCGCATACGCCGACTGGGCGGCGGTCGAGGTCACGAAGAGCGTGTCGGCGTGACCGTCTGCCGCAGCGGCCCGACGCAGCAGCGGGAGCAGTCCGGCCACGAGGCGCTGCGTCGCCAGCACGTTGGCATCGAACATCCACTGCCAGTCCGCGACCGAGGCATCCTCGATGCGGTCGGTTCCGCGGGCCCCTCCGGCCACCTGCACGAGCGCGTGCACCGGCCCCGACGCTTCGAGCTCCGAGACCAGTGCGTCGACGGCTGCCGGATCGGTCAGGTCGCACGCGATGGCCGAAGCCCCGGTCTCCGCGGCGAGCGCGGACAAACGGTCCTCGCGTCGGGCGACACCGACGACATCCCATCCTCGTGCCCGGAGTGCGCGCACCGTCGCCGCACCGATTCCCGAACTCGCACCTGTCACCACTGCACGTCTGTTCACCATGCCTCCACCGTACGATGTTCCGCCGAGATTGCGGAGTCCCGCACGGGGCTGTCGCGGAACCCTCTCTCCCCCGTGATTCCGGGCCTCCGCCGTGTTACGTCACATTTCCCGGTTGTTGTTGACACGGGCCGATGTTCCGTACTCTCGCTGCAACGGCATCCGCCATCCGACCTTCCGACCACTCCTGGGGGAAATCATGTCCGCACCCGAGTCCTGGCGCTTCGAGACCAAGCAGATCCACTCCGGCGCCGCCCCCGACCCGGTCACGAAGGCCCGCGCCACGCCGATCTACCAGACCACGTCGTACGTGTTCGACAGCGCGGACCATGCGGCCAACCTCTTCGCCCTGGCGGAGTTCGGCAACATCTACACCCGCATCCAGAACCCGACACAGGACGTGCTCGAGCAGCGACTCGCCGCGCTCGAAGGCGGCACCGGCGCCCTCGTGCTCGCCAGCGGCCAGGCCGCCTCCACCTTCGCGATCCTCAACATCGCTCAGGCAGGCGACCACTTCGTCGCCTCGAGCTCGATCTACGGCGGCACCTACAACCTCTTCAAGTACACCCTCGCCAAGCTCGGCATCGAGGTCACCTTCGTCGAGAATCAGGATGACGCCGAGGAGTGGCGCCGCGCTGTCCGCCCGAACACGAAGCTGTTCTTCGCGGAGACCATCGGCAACCCGCAGATCAACATCCTCGACATCCGCGCCGTCGCCGACATCGCACATGAGTCCGGCGTCCCGCTGATCGTCGACAACACGATCGCCACCCCGTACCTGATCCGTCCGTTCGAGTTCGGCGCCGACATCGTCGTGCACTCGGTCACCAAGTTCCTCGGCGGACACGGCACCACCATCGGCGGCGCCATCGTCGACGGCGGAACGTTCGAGTGGTCGAAGAACGTCGACAAGTTCCCCGGCCTCACGGTTCCGGACCCCTCGTACCACGGCGCCAGCTACACCGCCGCGGTCGGCGACCCGCTCGCCTACATCATCAAGGCCCGCGTGCAGCTGCTGCGCGACCTCGGCTCGGCCATCGCGCCGCAGAGCGCGTGGAACCTCATCCAGGGCATCGAGACCCTGTCGCTGCGCATCGAGCGTCACGTGCAGAACGCGCAGGAGATCGCCGAGTGGCTCGACAGCCGTGACGACGTCGCGACCGTCAACTACTCGGGCCTTCCCTCCTCGCCGTGGTACGCCAAGGCGAACGAGTACGCACCCAAGGGCGTCGGCGCGGTGCTCTCCTTCGAGCTCAAGGGCGGTGTCGAGGCCGGCCGCGAGTTCGTGAACAGCCTGTCGCTGTTCAGCCACCTCGCCAACATCGGCGACGTGCGCTCGCTCGTCATCCACCCCGCGTCGACCACGCACGCGCAGCTCACCCCCGAGCAGCAGCTCACCGCGGGCGTCACCCCGGGCCTCGTCCGCCTCTCCGTGGGTATCGAGAACATCGAGGACCTGAAGGCCGACCTCGACCAGGCTCTCGCCGCGGCACGCGCCGTGTCGGAGGCTGCTCGCGCCTGAAGTTCCACACGCACCACCACGAGGATGCCTCGGACC
>NZ_JBLVOH010000168.1:2462-7595 GCF_053543675.1 Microbacterium umsixpiens | reverse complement strand
GCGAGCGGGGGCGTGAACGCCGTCGCCCACAGCGCCCCGAGCGCCTGCTGATCCGTGGCGCGGGCGGCACGGATCGTCGCCGCGCTCACGATGCCCGCGCGGCGGCCGCGCATCCCGCCGCCCCGCTCATGCCATCGAAGACAGCTGGTCGCGGGAGATGGTGTGAGCGAGGGCGCGCCCGGCCGCGAAGGCCTCGACCTCGTCGACGACGATCCGCCCCTGACGCAGACGTCCCTGGCTCGTGCCGGCCGCCCGGTGCGGGGTGACCAGCACGCCCGGCAGCGTGCGGAACGGACTGTCCGCGGCGAACGGCTCCTCGTCGAAGACGTCGATCGCCGCACTGAGACGGCCGCGCTCCAGCTCTTCGATCAGCGCGGCCTCGTCGACCAGCCACGACCGTGCCGTGTTCACGAGCCCCGCGCCGTCGCGCAGCAGCGCGAGTTCCCGGCGGCCGATCAGGTGATGCGTCTCGGGCAGGGTCGGCGCGTGCACGGCGACGATCTGCGCACGCCGCAGCGCCTCGTCGAGGGTGACCAGCTCGGCCCCGAGCCCCGCCGCGGCGGCCGCATCGAGAGTCGGGTCGACCAGCAGCGGCTCGGCCCCGAGCGCACGGATCAGTTCGAGATACGCCCGTCCCGTGCGCGAGGCTCCGATCACGGCGATGGGCGTGCCGAGGATCTCGCGCTGCACGCCCACGGCATCCGCGTCGTACCACCCATCGTCGGCGCGCAGGGCGTTGTGCATCTCGGGCACCCGGTGCAGCAGCGCGAGCGTGAACGTCAACGACACCTCGGCGACGGGCCGCGCCATGCCCGCACCCGCCTGGGTCACGACGACACCGCGATCGAACAGCGCATCCGTCGCGAAGGGCTTGATCGTGGCGCCGGTGTGCGCGATGAGTTCGAGCTTCGGCAGCGAGGCGAGCACGGCCGCGTCGAAGGGGCCGACGCCCCAGCTCGTGATCACGATGCGCGCCTCAGCGGGTTCCGCATCCGCCAACCGATCCACCCGGACGAACGACCCGCCCAGACCGGCGGCGACCGCACGCAGCCGCTCCGCGTCGTCACCCGAGAAGAACTCCGCGAAGAGCTCCTCGGAGACGACCGCGACCACGGTCGGCACCACCGTTCCCACGCTCGCCGCCGCGCTCATCGCAACGTTCATCTCAACCATGCCTCGAGGTTCTCGGCGATGAAGGCGTCGTCGTTCAGGTCGGGGTACGCGTGGCGCACCCGCTCGATCTCCTCCGCCTGGCCGGGCGACAGCCCCTCTGCGGGGTCGAGGCACCAGGTGCCGTCGAGCAGACCCTGCTGGCGGAGCATCTCGTGCACGCCCGCGATCACCCCGTGGAAGTCGTTGCCCGGGTCGAACACGGCCTGGTTGACGTCGACCATGTCGGAGGCGACGAGCCCCAGGTCGCGGTACGCCTTCTCGTCTCCGGCCATCGCGCGCTGCGCGCGTTCGAGCAGCGCGACCGCGGCACGCGTGCCGACCGCCCATTGGCCGAGCAGTCCGCCGACGAAGCGCAGCGTGCGCGGGCCGGACGGCGACTCCACGTGGAACTCGGAGAGCAGGTCGGCGACGATCGCGTCGTCGTTGCCGGTATAGAGCGCGATTTCGTCGGCGCGGCCCGAGGCAGCCACCCCGCGCACCAGCTCCAGCGTGCGGTACCGGTCGAAGGGCGCAGCCTTGACGGCGACGACGGCCGGGATCGACGCGAACTCGCGCCAGAACTCCCGGTCGAGCACGGGGCCGCCGATCGCGGTCTGCAGGTAGAAGCCGACCACCGGCAGCACCTCGCCCACGGCGCGGGCGCGTTCGAGCAGGGCCCGCTCGTCGGCGCCGGCCACGCGAGGACTCACCAGTACGGCGTCATAGCCCAGCCCGCGGGCGAGCTCGGCCTCGGCCACCGCCTGGGCGGTGCCACCGGCGACACCGGCGATGCGCACCACGTCGACACTCGCCCGTGCGTCCAGCTCCTCCGCGGCGAGCGCGAGGACGGGTTCGAACAGGGCGTGCTCGGGGTCGCGGATCTCGAACTGGGTCGTGTGCACCCCGACGGCGATGCCGCCGGCACCCGCGTCGAGGTAGTAGCGCGTGAGGGCCCGTTGGCGGCGCTCGTCGATGCGTCGCTCGGCGGTGAGCGCGAGCGGATGCGCCGGGATCACGGCACCGCGGGCGAGGGTGGCCGCGGCTTCCGGTCGCAGGGTGGGAACGGTCATCAGAACTTCCCGTCGCGGACGGCCCACTTGGTCGGCTTGGCGATCATCGGGAGGCCCTTCTCGATCCAGTCGGCCTGCAGCCCGATCAGGGTCTCGGCGGAGACGGCCGGGTAGCCGAACAGGGCCATGCACCGGCGGGCGTCGCTGAGCAGCGCGGTCGGCTGCGGCTCGTCGACGATCTCGACCTCGCGGTCGAAGAGGGTGCCGAAGCGCCGGGCGATCGACTCGACGCTCAGCAGCTCGGGACCGGTGAGGTTGATCGTGAACGGGGCGGTCGAGGCGTGCACGAGGCTGCGCAGCACGACCTCGTTCGCGTAGCCCTGCCAGATGACGTTGACGTTGGCGGTGGCGACCGAGACGGGCTGCCCGGCGTGCACGGCGCTGCCGATGTCGGCGAGCACGCCGTAGCGCAGGTCGACCGCGTAGTTGAGGCGGATGATCGCGACCTTGGTTCCGCGCTCCTGCGCCCCGAACTCGAACACGCGCTCGCGGCCGAGGCACGACTGCGCGTACTCGCCGATGGGTGCGGGCTGCACCTCTTCGGATGCTCCGCCCGAGGAGGCGGGCAGGAACGGGTAGATGTTGCCGGTGGAGAGCACCGAGATGGCGCTGTCGCGGTAGCGGCGGGCGACCCGGTCGGGCAGGGCGGCGTTGACCTCCCACGCCCACGAGGCGTTGGTGGCCGCCCCGAACTTCGCGCCGACCATGAACACCACGTTGGGAGCATCCGGGAGGGCTGCGAAGTCGTCGTTCTCGATCAGGTCGAACGGGACGACCTTCACGCCCGCGGCCTCGAGGCGCTCGCGGATCGCGGCATCGCCGAAGCGCGAGACGGCATACACCGCGTCGTCCTGGCGCCCGGCGGCATCCATTCCACGGCGCGCGAGCATCGCCAGGGTCGGGCCCATCTTGCCGCCCGCGCCGAGGATCACGAGGTCGCCCGCCCCGCGCGCGAGGTCGTCGATCAAGCCGGCGCTCGGTGTGGCGAGCGCCTCCTCGAGATCGGCCTCTGAAGTGAAACTGTGCTGAGTCATGTGGTGCTTTCCCTTCTTCTCAGCCCTTGATGCCCGTACCGGCCACGCCCTCCTGCACGTACCGCTGAGCGATGAGGTACGCGAGGAAGATGGGCAGCAGCGCCACGACGGAACCTGCGAGCATGGTGCTCAGCGGGACGTTCTGCTGCTGCAGCGACGAGATGCCGACGGTGAGTGTGAACATCGCGTTGGACTTCGCGATGATGAGCGGCCACAGGAAGTCGTTCCAGTGCCACAGGAAGACGAAGATGCCGAGGGTCGCCAGGATCGGCTTGCACAGCGGCAGCACGATCCGCAGGAAGATGCGGAACTCACCCGCACCGTCGATGCGGGCGGCTTCGAACAGCTCGTCCGGGAGGCCCGAGATGAACTGCCGCATCAGGAACACGGCCTGGGCGTTCGCGAGCGAGGGCAGGATCAGGCCCCAGTACGTGTCGACGCCGCCGAGGTTCGCCATGAGGATGAACGTCGGGATGAGGGTGACGTGGAACGGGACCATCACCATCGCGAGGAACGACCAGAACATCACCTCCTTGCCGCGGAAGCGCTTCTTGGCGAAGGCGTAGCCGGCGAGCGCCGAGAGGAACAGGACGGCGACGACCGAGACGAGCGAGTAGATGAGCGTGTTGCCGAGCCAGCCGAGGATGTTCTGCCCGGCGAGCACCTGCTCGTAGGCCTCGAACGAGATGTCCTGGAAGGGCAGCAGCGAGCCGGGGAGCTCGACGACCATGCCCGGCTTCAGGCTCAGTACGACCATCGCGTAGAAGGGGAAGAAGCTGAGGATGCCGGCCAGGCTCAGCCAGATCCATCGCCCGACGATCCCCCACCCGGTGGGCTGGAGCGCGCGGTAGGCGCGGCGCTGCTTGGTCGACATCTTCGGCGGCATCACCGGCGACTGCGTCGGCGGCTGTGTCGGAGGCTGCAACAGAGCGGTCATTTCTGCTTTCCGATCACCAGGCGCTGGATGAGCGCGACGACGAGGGTCATGATGAACAGGGCCACACCGATGGCGGCCGCGTAGCCGTAGTCGAAGTAGCGGAAGCCCTGGTCGTAGAGCATGTAGACGAGTGAGTAGCTGGCGTTCGCCGGACCACCCTGGGTCATCACGTAGATGACGTCGAAGACCTGGAACGCGGCGGTCGTCTCGATCACCGCGAGGAAGAAGAAGGTGGGGCGCAGCACCGGCATGATGATGTACCGGAACCGCTGCCAGGCGTTGGCCCCGTCGACCAGCGCGGCCTCTTCGAGCTCGCGCGGCACGTCCTGCAGCGCGGCGATGAGGATCATCATCCCGTAGCCGAATCGCGACCAGACGCCGACGACGACGATGGCCGGGATGACGAGCACGGTACTGCCCAGCCAGGAGCCGCCGAGACCCAGCGGGGTCATCAGTGCCGACCAGGGACCGTTGGCGGAGAAGATCCAGACGAAGATCGAGCCGGCCAGCACCAGCGAGGTGATGACGGGGAGGAAGAAGATCGAGCGGAAGAAGCGTGCGCCCCGGAAGGCGCGGCGCACGCCGAGCGCCATCACGGTGGAGAGCACGAGGGCGATCGGCACCGCGAACACCGTGTAGATCAGCGTGGTGCCCATCGCCCGCCAGAACAGCGGATCGGCGATCATGCGCTGGAAGTGGTCGAGCCCGCGCCACGAGATCTCGCCGGTGATGTCGTAGTCGAAGAAGCTCAGGGCGACGCCGACGATGCTGGGGCCGAAGCGGAAGGCGATGAAGAGGAGGAACGCGGGGAGCACGAACAGGAACGCGATGCGTGCCTCTCGCCGTGCGAGCACCCGTGCGACCCGCCCTGCGGGCCTCTTGGCCGTGGTTGCCGTCGTCATCAGTGATTCCTCACGTGGGGGAGTGAAGGGAACGGGGG
>NZ_JBLVOH010000168.1:0-2442 GCF_053543675.1 Microbacterium umsixpiens | reverse complement strand
GGTGCTGCTTACTTCTTGATGAGCGGTGCCGCAGCGGTCGCGGCATCCTTCAGAGCATCCTCCGGGGACTTGTCCCCGAGCAATGCCGCCTGGATCTCGGGAGCGAGCACACCCATCAGCGCCCGCGACGAGGCGTTGAGCTCGCCGACCGTGGTGTCGGGCACGTACTTCTCGACCTCGCCGAGCAGCGGGTCATCCGCGTACAGCGGCTCGGTGGTGCTGAGCGCCGAGAAGAAGCCGGCGGCCTTGAGGTACGGCTCGATGACGTCGGCGCCGGTCGCGTACTCCGCGAACTTCGCCGCGGCATCCTGCGCCTTGGAGCCCTTGAGCACCGAGAGCGATCCGACCGTGCCGTAGGCGACGGTCTCCTTCTCGGTCAGCGGTGCGAGGACCTTGACGTTCTCCTCGCCCCAGAAGGGCAGGACCTCGGGGACCGCGTTGTTCCACGTGCAGGCGACCTTGCCCTGAGCGACAGCCGTCTGCTCGAGCGGGACGTTGGTGGTGAGGGCCTCGGGGTCGAGTGCTCCGGCATCGGCCAGGTCGGTGAGGAAGGTGAGCGCCTTCTCGCCTTCCTTGCTGTCGAAGCCGATGTCGCCGTCCTTCGTGTAGACCTCGCCACCGGCCTGCCACAGCAGCGGGTAGTAGGTGAGGTTCAGGGTGTTCTCGGCGGATGCCGGGTAGTTGAGGGCGTACATCCCCTTCTCCGTGAACTTCGGCGCCATCTCGGCGATGTCGTCCCACGTCTCGGGGTACTCGGTGACGCCGGCGGCCTCGAACGCGGCCGCGTTGCAGAGGAGAGGCTGCGCGCTGGTGAGCAGCGGAGCCCCGAGGATGTCGCCGTCGAGCGTGACCGACTTCTTCACGTTCGGCAGCAGGTCGCCCTGACGCTCCTCGCTCAGCAGGTCGTTGAGCGGCGCGATCGACTTCTGGTACGCCGCGAGCTGGTCGGGGATGAGGTAGACGACATCCGGACCCTTGCCGGCCGCGATCGCCGTCTGGAGGGCCTCGTCGCGGTTGGCCCACGGGAAGATCTCGTACTTGACGTTGATGTTCTCGTTCTTCTTCTCGAAGTCGGCGATCGTCGAGTCCCAGAAGTCCTTGTGCACCGCCTCGTCGGCGATGACCGGGTAGAGCCAGACCGTGATGTCCTGCTCACCCTCTGCGGTGTTGCCTCCGCCGGCCGAACATCCGGCCAACAGGGTGGCGGCCGCGACTCCCGCGGCGACGCCGATGAACTTGCTGACGCGCATGGTGCTCCTTTGCTTGAACCGTGCTGAGTACGGTTCATTATGACACTGGGATGGGATAATTCGTCAAGTACAAGTTCTCAGACGGTTGTTTCAGGCGTGTTTCCCGTTCGAGAACAACAAAGCTTGATCTGAGAATTCGGTGTGCTAATTTGATCGCACCCGACGACGGAGAAGAAGAGGGGGCAGCACATGGCCGTGAACAGTCCACGCTCGATCGTCGCGCGATCGGCTCTGCAGCTGCGCGACGCGGGCCCCGCGACCGTCAACGACCTCTCCCGCTCGCTCGAGATCTCGCGCACGTCGGTCGAGAACGCCGTGACCGCCCTGGGCAACTCCGGACTGATCGTCGACGCTCCGGCGCAGAACGGCGGCGGAGCCGGACGACCCGCCCGCCGCTACTCGTTCCACGCGGCCGCCGGCACTGTGGTCGGCGTCGACATCGGCGTCGCCAGCGTGCGCGTCGTGCTGGCCGACCTCGCCGGAGAGGTGATCGTGCAGCGCAGCTACCCCGGCGTCGCCGAGCAGCCCGACGGCGCCTCCAAACTCGCCGCCGTCATCGACGACGTGCGCCGCACCCTGTCCGACGCCGGGATCCCCGCGTCGAAGCTGCGCGCGGTCGGCGTCTCCCTCCCCGGCATCGTCGATGACGCCGGGCGCGTGACCACCTCGGTCGTCATCCCCGAGTGGTCGGGCATCGACATCGGCTCCCAGCTGCGGCAGGCGTTCGGCTGCCCTGTCGCGGTCGACAACGGCGTGCGCCTCGCCGCCGTGGCGGAACACCACCTGGGTGTCGCACAGCTCGTCGACGACGTCATCTACCTCTCGGTCGGCAACCGCATCGCGATGGGCCTCATCCTCGGCGGTCGCCCGCGGCGCGGCATCCACAACGCCGCCGGCGACATCGGCCGCCTCGCCTTCCGCGGACTGAACACCGAGACCGGTCAGATCTCGTGGCGCACCGCCCCGACCGCCGCCGAGGTGTTCGCTCTGGCGCGTGGCGGAGACGCCGCAGCCCAGCAGGAGCTCGACGGCTTCATCGACGAGCTCGCCCACGGGATCGCGACCCTGACCATGACGGTCGACCCCGCGATGATCGTGATCGGCGGCGGACTCTCCGCCGCTCACGAGCAGCTGCTCGACCCGCTGCGGGCAGCGCTCCCCAGACACCTCGGCCTGCCGTTCCAGGTGCCGC
>NZ_JBLVOH010000167.1:2484-3426 GCF_053543675.1 Microbacterium umsixpiens | reverse complement strand
CGGCGCCGGCAGCGGATGCTGCGCCCGGAGCGGATACGGGTCGACGCGGCGGCCGGCGGTCGCGGTGGCATCGCGGTCGCCGAGCGCCCGGCACCGGCTGCTCCGGCGCGACCGCCTGCGACGGACATCGTGTTCGCCGCGCAGGCGCTCGTGCCCGTCGGGAAGGACGAGCGGGCCGAGATCGCGGCCATGCTGGTCCGGGCGGCGGAGGCGGAGCCCGCGCGACGCGTGGTGGTGAAGCTGCGGTCGCGGCCGGGGGAGTCGGAGACGCACCTCGAACGCGAGCCCTACGCGGGGTTGCTGCCGTCGCGCCTTCCGCAGAACCTGGTCTTCTCGTACGACTCGATGTCCGCCGCCCTGCAGACGGCCGCCGGTCTCGTCACGGTGAGCTCGACCGCCGCGATCGAGGCCACCGCGCTCGGAGTGCCCGTGATCGCGCTCGACTCCTTCGGGGTGAGCAAGAGCCTGCTGAACACGGTGTTCGTGGGAAGTGGGCTGCTCGGCGGTCGGAGCGAGGTCGTCGCCGGGCGGTTCCGGCATCCGCATCCGGACTGGCTCCGCGACAACTACTTCCATCCCGAGGTCGAGTCGACGTGGTGGGAGCGGGTGGAGCAGCTCGTGGCGCTGCGGCGCTCGGGCGCGCTGCCGCCACGCCGCGTCCCGGCCGCTCGCGGGGGAGCCCTGCACGAGGCGTGGCATCGGGCGAGCGTGCTCGGCGCCGAGGATCGCACGGTGCAGGGCGCGGTCGCGCTTGCGGTGGGTTCTCCTGCGACTCGCGCGATGGCCGCGGTCCGCGCGCGCCGGGCGCCGTCCGGCGGAGGCACCTGGTCCGATGCGTCGACGGACTACACGCTCGAGCCGAACCCGTTCGACGACTCCCTCCGGCGCTGAATCGGCCGTCTCAGCGCCCGAGGAGAGCCACGATCTGACGGTCGATGTCGT
>NZ_JBLVOH010000167.1:0-2464 GCF_053543675.1 Microbacterium umsixpiens | reverse complement strand
CGACGGTCAGATCGACGTTCGTGCTCGCCGTCAGGGTGAGGAACATGATGGCGGACACGATACGGGCGAGGGCGGCGGCACGTTCCTCGCTCGTCTTCGGGTCGCGGCGGAGGATCGACGCCACGGCGTCCTCGGTCTCGCCCACGATGCGGAGCGCTTCGGCATGGTGCCCGTCAGAGGGTTCGGCGAACACCATCTCGCGCAGGTAGGTGCGTCCGTTCTCGACCTGAACGCGGTTGCACTCGACGATCGGTCGCAGCAGTGCGACGATCGCCGCGCGCGCATCGGGAGTCGCTTCGGCCGCCGCGATGCCCTTCTCGAGGGCGACGGCGTAGTGCGCGTTCTGCACGAGCAGCAGCAGCTCGCCCTTGGTCTTCGCGTAGAGGAACAGGGTGCCGGTGCCGACATCGGCTCGCTCGGCGATCTGCTGGGTCGTGACATCGTCGATGCCGTGCTCGGCGAAGAGCTCCGACGCCGCGGCCGTGATCCGTTCGAGTTTCTGCTGCTTGTTGCGCTCGCGACGACCGAGGGCGTTCGAAGCGGACGTCGACATACTCTTCCTCCGGGAATAGAAACTGATTACGCTCAGTTATGACGAGAGTCGCTTATGCGCACGCTCAACTATTCCTCATTGTCGCAAAGAAGAGAGCAGTCCATGCCTTCACTCCACGGAGCCGTCGTCCTCGTCACCGGAGCGAACGGAGGCATCGGCACGCAGTTCGTCCACCAGGCGCTCGCACGCGGAGCCGCCAAGGTCTACGCCAGCGCCCGCACCCCGCGCACCTGGGATGACGAACGCGTCGTCCCTCTCGCCCTCGATGTGACGGATGCCGCGTCGATCCGCGCCGCCGTCGACGCGGCGCCCGACGTGACGGTGCTGATCAACAATGCGGGCGCCTCGGTGCCGACCGCGGGGATCCTCACCCACTCCGACGAGGACATCCGTCGGAACGTGGAAACGAACTTCCTCGGGCCGCTCTTCCTCGCGCGCGCCTACGCACCGCGTCTCGCCGGGCGCCCCGGGGCCGCGATCATCGACATCCACTCCGCCCTCGCCTGGTACGCCGTCGGCGGGATCTACAGCGCGACCAAGGCGGCGCTGTGGTCGGCGACGAACTCGCTCCGCCTCGAGCTCGCTCCGGCGGGGGTGCACGTCGTGGGGGTGCACGTCGGCTACGTCGACACCGCAATGGCCGAGCACGTCACCGACCCCAAGACCGATCCGGCCGACCTCGTCCGGGCCGTGCTGGACGCGACCGAGCGCGACGAGTATGAGGTGCTCGCGGATGAGATCTCGGTGCAGGTCAAGGCCGGGCTGAGCGCTCCGCTCGAAGCGGTCTACCCGCAGCTGCGGGCGAGCGCCTGAGACCCGCGAGACCGTCGGAGGAGTCGACCAGCATGCGTGCATTCGTCGTCACGAAGTACAAGCAGCCGCTCGAGGAGCGCGAGGACGCAGAACCTGAGGTGGGTGATCGGGACGTTCTCGTGCGAGTGGAGGCCGCGGGGCTCAACCAGCTGGACGAGAAGATCCGTCAGGGGGAGTTCGCGCAGATCCTGCCCTACGACCTGCCCCTGGTCCTCGGCAACGACGTGGCGGGGACGGTGATCCGCGTGGGCCGGCTCGTCGACGGATTCCGGCCCGGCGACCGCGTGTACGCCCGTCCCGACGCCGCCCGCATCGGGACGTTCGCCGAGCGGATTGCCGTCTCCGAGAAAGATCTCGCCCCCGTGCCCGCCGGTCTCTCGATGGCCGAGGCCGGGTCGCTCCCGCTCGTCGCCCTCACGGCCTGGCAGGCCCTGGTCGAGCGCGGCGGGGTCACGGCGGGGCAGAAGGTGCTCATCCACGCCGGCGCCGGTGGGGTCGGATCCATCGCGATCCAGCTCGCCGCGCACCTCGGAGCCACGGTCGCCACGACGGCCAGTGCGGCGAACGCGGACTTCGTCCGTGAGCTCGGCGCCGACGTCGTGATCGACTACCGTCGGCAGGACTTCGCCGAGGAGCTGTCGGGCTACGACTTCGTGTTGGACAGCCTCGGTGGCGAGAACCTCGAGAAGTCGCTGCGGGTGCTGAAGCCGGGTGGGTTGGTCGTCGGGATATCGGGACCGCCCGACCCCGCGTTCGCCCGTGCCCAGGGGTTGAACGCGCTCGTGCGGCTCGCGATCGCAGGGCTCAGCCGCAAGATCAGGCGGCAGGCGAAGAAGCTCGGCGTGCGGTACGAGTTCCTCTTCATGCGTGCGGATGGCGACCAGCTGCGCGAGATCACGGCGCTCGTCGACAGCGGCGCGATCCGCCCCGTCGTCGCGAAGACGTACCCGTTCGACCGTCTGCCCGAGGCCCTCGCCGACCTCGCCGCCGGGGTGAGCCGGGGCAAGCTCGTGGTCACGAACGACTGAACCCTCGGAGTCGGCAGCCGAAACCCAGACGCACCGTGCTGCCGCCGGCGCGTCGCGGGTGGACACGCCG
>NZ_JBLVOH010000166.1:14738-20869 GCF_053543675.1 Microbacterium umsixpiens | reverse complement strand
CCCCCCTTTCTCGTTCCGGTTCAGTACCAGATGTCGAGGGACGGCACGGGGAAGGCGACCAACGCCCGGTCGAGCGCCTCGATGGCCGCAGCGTCGCCCGAGATCCGACCGGCGGCGTGCAGAGACGCCGCGCGAACTCCCCCGGCGTACAGCGAAGACAGCGCCGACACGTCGAGCACGATGTCGGCGGGATCTCCATCCTCGGCGACCTCGACCGTCGCGTCACCGGACTCGTCGATGCGCACGCGCCAGTCGCCGTTCGCGAACCCGAGCGAGTCCTCGACGCGCAGCACCGTGTCGAGCGGAGCGGAGTAGCGTCGTGCGGTCAGCGCGGCCGGGAGATCGAGGATGCGCAGCCAGCCGTGGTCATGCACCTCCTGCTTCACGCCGCGGGAGTCGGCGACGAGCCAGGGCAGCGGATCGTCGAGGGGACGGAGGTCGGCGACGACCTCGTCGACGAGGTCGTGCTGCAGCGCGAAACGCCACAGGGCAGCGCGCGCTTCGGTGGTCTCCGCCACGAGCAGCCGCACGTCCAGGCGGAAGCGCAAAGTGCCGTTCGCCTCACTCACGGTGTATGCCATGACGCCTCGAAGCGCACCGTCCTCGTCGAGATAGCGCACGCCACGGGCCTGATCCCGATCTGCGGTCGGCGCGACGCCCGCATACCCCTCCCAGCGGCCGCGCCAGCCGGGGATCTGTCCGGCCGTTCGTCGACGCGCGCGCTCGTGGACAGCCCCGAGGTCGGCGGCGAGTGTCTCGCGGTCGACGTATTCGAGGCGTCCCGGCGAGGTCTCGCCGCCCCACCCCGCCCGTCGTGTGTCCACGGTCAGGCGCGCGACCGGAACGGCGGAGCCGAAGCCGTAGCGCCCGTAGATCGTCGCCTCCGTCACGGTGAGACCCGCGACGGCGACACCGGCTGATGCTGCGGCCCGCAGCTCCCCCTCCAGAAGGGCTCTGGCGATGCCTCGGCGCCGATGGGTCGCCGCGACGGTGACGACGCTGATCGCCCACATGTCGATCTCGCCGCCGCCCGGAAGCGTGAGCGGAGTCGCCCACGCGTTGGTGGTCGCGACCGGCAGCGCCGCTTCCGCTGCCGACTTCTCGAACACGCCGATGTTGCGTCGTGCGGCGAAGGTCTTCGTGACCTGGGCGAGCATCTCACTGCTCGGTTCTGCGCCGAGGAACCCGCGGTCGACCGCACGCTGGAACGCCACGGCGCTCGCGTCATCGGTCAGATCGACGACGCGGTACTCGAGTCCGGCGGCCGCCAGTCGTTCAGTCGAGGTGGTGTCTGCGGGCACGTCCCGCGCATCGATGGAGCTCATCCATCCACACTACCGACGGGCTCGGACTCGCGGTCAGTGCTGGGCAGCCTGGGCTTCGCGGAGGCGAGCGAACACCTGGTCGCGCAGCTGCTCAGGAGCGGTCTCCTTGCACGCACGGGCGATGACCTCGGTGAGGGTCGTCGCCACGAGCGCCTCATCACGGCAGGACGGGCAGTGCTCGAGGTGCTCACGGATCTCGGTGTGCTCGGTCTTGCACACCTCGTTGCGGAGGTACTCCTCCAGATCCTGACGCGCTTTGTCGCAGCCGCAGTCGCTCATTTCTTGCTCCTCGTCTCAGCCGCGGCGATGCCCCGCTCGGCGGCGTAATCTGCCAGCAGCTCCCGCAGCATCCGCCTGCCACGATGCAGGCGGCTCATGACGGTGCCGATGGGGGTCTTCATGATGTCGGCGATCTCCTGGTACGCGAAGCCCTCGACGTCCGCGAGGTACACCGCGAGGCGGAAGTCCTCCGGCACGGCCTGCAACGCGTCCTTGACCACGGATGCCGGCATCCGGTCGATGGCCTCGGCCTCGGCGGAGCGGCTGTGCGAAGCCGTCGTGGATTCCGCACCGCCCAGCTGCCAGTCCTCGAGCTCATCGATCGTGCCCTGGAACGGCTCGCGCTGGCGCTTACGGTAGATGTTGATGTACGTGTTCGTGAGGATGCGGTAGAGCCACGCCTTGAGGTTGGTCCCCTGCGAGAACGTCGACCAGGAGCCGTACGCCTTCACGAACGTCTCCTGCACGAGGTCGGCGGCGTCAGCGGGGTTGCGCGTCATGCGCATCGCGGCGGCGTAGAGCTGATCCATGAAAGGGATCGCCTGCTCCTCGAACTCGCGTCGGGGGTCGCCGACGATGTCTGCGGTTGCGGTGTCATCCATCACCGGCCAGTCTAGGCCGCTGAGGTCGATCACCTCGCGCTCCAAGGTCGCCGGCATTCTCTCTCCTTCGCTTTCAGGAGCCTGTCTTTCGCGACGAAGCTTCCCGCGTTTACTAAGGTGAGAACCGATGAGCGCCAACAGGTATTCCCCCGCCCGGGTGCAGGGCACCTATCCTGCGCCCACCACCGACGTGCCGGTGCACGCCGAGCTCACGATTCCGGGCTCGAAATCGCTGACGAATCGCGAGCTGATGATCGCTGCGATCGCCGACGGCCCCGGCCGATTGATCGCTCCTCTCCATTCCGATGACTCCGCACGGATGGTCGATGCTCTGCGCGCCCTCGGCGTCGGCATCGAAGAGGCGGAAGCCGGACACGAGTTCGGCCCCGACCTCGTGGTCACCCCGGCGAAGCTCCGTGGTGGCACGACGATCGACTGCGGCCAGGCGGGCACCGTGATGCGCTTCATCGCCCCGCTGGCGGGCCTCGCCGAGCACGACGTGCACCTCACGGCGCATGAGACCGCACTGCATCGCCCTATGGGCGGGCTGATCAGCACCCTGCGGGATCTCGGCGTCGACATCGACGACGAGGGGACCTGGGCGCTCCCGTTCACCATCCGTGGTCACGGGCGCATCCGCGGCGGTCGAGTCGAGATCGACGCGTCGGCGTCGAGTCAGTTCGTCTCCGGGCTCCTGCTCGCCGCTCCTCGATTCGATGTCGGACTCCATCTCGTCCACGTCGGCGAGCACCTCCCGAGCCTTCCGCACATCGACATGACCATCGAGGCTCTGAGCCGCCGCGGCATCCGCATCGAGCGTCCGGCGGTCGGCGAGTGGCTCGTCGAAGCCGGCGTGCCGCGTGCGAAGGAGATCGCGATCGAGCCGGATCTCTCCAACGCCGCACCGTTCCTCGCGGCAGCCCTCGTGTCCGGTGGCTCCGTCTCCGTCACCGGCTGGCCGGCGCACTCCACGCAGCCGGGGGCGCTGCTGCCGGACATCCTGCAGGCCACCGGAGCGCACGTGGGTCGACACGGCGGCACCCTCACGGTGCGCGCCGGCTCCGGCATACGCGGTCTCGACCTCGATCTCTCCGCGGCGAGCGAGCTGACTCCGACACTCGTCGGCCTCGCCGCGTTCGCGGAGTCCCCGACGACGATCCGTGGCATCGGCCACATCCGGCTCCACGAGACGGACCGGATCGCGGCGCTCATCGGCAACCTCCGCGCGCTCGGCGGGGAGGCCGAGGAGCTCCCGGACGGGCTCCGCATCATCCCCCGCCCGCTGCACGGCGGCAGCTGGGCCGCCCACCACGATCACCGGATGGCCACGACCGGTGCACTGATCGGCCTGCGCGTTCCCGGTGTCGAGATCGACGACATCGGAACCACGGCCAAGACCCTCCCGGAGTTCACGATGCTCTGGGAGCGGATGCTGCGAGGTTGATGGTGAGCTGGCTCGACGACGGCGACGACCTCGATGACGACTTCGAGGACTTCGACGAGAGCAGCATCAGGACGCGCCCGAACCCCAAGGCGAACCGCCCGCGCACCAAGCGCCGCCCCGCGCACGAGGATGCGCAGGTGGGCAGGGT
Organism: Microbacterium umsixpiens; assembly: GCF_053543675.1. Lineage (NCBI taxonomy): Bacteria > Bacillati > Actinomycetota > Actinomycetes > Micrococcales > Microbacteriaceae > Microbacterium > Microbacterium umsixpiens. The sequence goes on along the minus strand of NZ_JBLVOH010000166.1, from coordinate 17,071 downwards.
CCTCGGCGTCGACCGCGGCCGGTACTCGGTGCTCCTCGGTGAGAACACTGCCGACGAGCGCATGATCACCACCACCAGGGCACGGGAACTGCGACGCATGCCGATCGTCACGGGTGATCAGGCGCGTGTGGTCGGCGACACCTCGGGCGACGAGGGCACGCTCGCCCGCATCGTCGGCATCGTCGAGCGCACCTCGCTTCTGCGTCGCAGCGCTGACGACACCGACCAGGTCGAGCGCGTCATCGTCGCGAACGCCGATCAGATGCTCGTCGTGGTCGCCGCGGCCGACCCCGAGCCGCGGGCCCGTCTCGTCGACCGCTACCTCGTCGCTGCGCTGGACGCGGGGATACGACCGCTCCTGGTCGTCACGAAGACCGACATCGCCGACCCGACGGAATTCCTCACCCACTTCGACGGTCTCGACCTGCGCGTGTTCACCAGTGCGCAGGAGGAGATGCCCGTAGAGGAGATCGGCGAAGCGCTCGTCGGGCACTCCACCGTCTTCGTCGGCCACTCGGGGGTCGGCAAGTCCACCCTCGTCAACGCGCTCGTGCCCACGGCTCTGCGAGCCACCGGACATGTGAACCAGGTCACCGGACGCGGCCGCCACACCTCCTCTTCGACCGTCTCGCTGCGCTATGAGGGGGCCGGGGGCAGCGGCTGGGTGATCGACACCCCCGGCGTCCGCTCGTTCGGTCTCGGCCACGTGGATCCCGCCAACATCCTGGCCGCGTTCACGGAGCTCGCCGCGATCGCTCAGGATTGCCCCAGAGGGTGCACGCACCTCGCGGACGCCCCCGACTGCGCGCTCATCGAAGCGGCGGAACGGGGTGAGCTCGGCGACACCGGCCGTGCGCGGCTCGATTCCCTGCAGCGTCTGCTCCAGACGTTCGCAGACAAAGCGGAGCAAGCTCCCGGCCGTTAGGCTGGAGACGTGACCCAGCGCCTGGAACCCGGAACCGCAGCCCCTGACTTCTCCCTCCTCGACCAGGACGGGAAGACCGTGCGCCTCGCCGATCTGCACGGCCAGAAGACGGTGCTTTACTTCTACCCCGCCGCGATGACACCCGGCTGCACCACGGAGGCCTGCGACTTCCGCGACAGCATCTCGTCGCTCCAGGGCGCCGGCTACCGAGTGATCGGCATCTCGCGCGATGAGCCCGCCACGCTCACGAAGTTCCGCGAACGCGACGGACTCACGTTCCCGTTGCTGAGCGACCCCGACCATGCGACCCACACCGCGTACGGTGCGTGGGGCGAGAAGATGAACTACGGCAAGCTCGTCGAGGGCGTCATCCGCTCCACCTTCGTCCTCGACGAGGACGGAACGATCGTCCTCGCGCAGTACAACGTGAAGGCCACCGGTCACGTGGCACGCCTGCGCAAGCAGCTCGGTATCGATTCCTGACACCCGGCGCGGAGTTCACGCTCGGCGCGCCGCGGAGGTCACTCTGCCGCGCGTTGCTCGCCCTCGCGGCGCGCGCTCGAGATCAGCAGCACGAAGCCCACAAGCCCGGGGAGTCCGACCCCGAAGGTGAAGGCCCACGACACCGGCTGCAGCGTGAGGGAGGCCAGCGCCAGGGCTACCGCGAGCACCTGGAACACCACTCCCCCGGACCGCGCCCAGGACTTGCCGCTGCGAACACCGAAGGCGAAGGCCACCAACGCTGCGGCGCCGATGAGGGTGAGTGCGATCAGGGCCACAGCGGTCGGCAACGACGCCGCGTCACCGGCGCCGAGCCCCACCAGTTCGATCACCGCGAAGACGAGGAGTGCCGCTGCTTCCGCGGCGAGCACCGCCGCTGCAGCGAGAGCGATTCCAGGTGCGCGCACAGCATCTCCCAAGCATCGAAAGAGAACAAAACCCTTGATTTCGGGGTTTTCATGTAACAGAATAGAGAAAGTCATGTGCTCCCACAGCGGCGTGGGGCGAGCAATCACGCTCGCATCACAAATCGCGGGCATCCCGTCCGCACATCACCAGGGTAGCCGAACCCGAACTGCTGCCCGAATCCGAGAGGTCGCATCGCGACATCTCTTGAAATCCACACCGAGGAGCCCCCATGGACTGGCGCGATAAGGCCGCCTGCCTGACTGTCGACCCCGAGCTTTTCTTCCCCGTGGGGAACACCGGCCCGGCCGTCGATCAGATCGAGAAGGCGAAGACCGTCTGCGCCACCTGCACAGTCACGGAGATCTGCCTGCAGTACGCGCTGGAGACCAGTCAGGACTCCGGCGTGTGGGGCGGTCTCTCCGAAGACGAGCGCCGCGCCCTGAAGCGTCGCGCCGCACGCGCACGCCGCGCCTCCTGAACCTGCACGAAAGCGGCCTGA
>NZ_JBLVOH010000166.1:10491-14700 GCF_053543675.1 Microbacterium umsixpiens | reverse complement strand
GTTTTCGTCTGCCCTGCGTGCGGCCGGTCAGCGATCGAGCCAGCGCAGAGGGATGTCGATGACCACCTCTGTGCCCTCGCCATCGCTTCCGTGCCACTCGATGGTGCCGCCCAGCTCCCCCTGGATGAGGGTACGGATGATCTGTGTGCCGAGGCCCTGACCGATCCGACCCTCGGGGAGACCGAGACCGGTGTCGCGCACGGTGACACGGAGGTTCTCCTCGGTCCTGGCGGCGTCGATGGTGACGATGCCCTCCTGGCCGGCGAGACCGTGCTCGACGGCGTTCGTGACGACTTCGGTGAGCGCGAGAGCGAGGGGGGTCGCGTACTCGCTCGGAAGCACCCCGAACCGCCCTGTCGACTGCGTGCGCGCGCGCGTGTTCGGCGCCGAGGCGACCTCGGCCACGAGCTTGAGCACCCGGTGGAAGACCTCGTCGAAATCGACCTTCTGCGTGAGGCCCTGAGCCAGGGTGTCGTGGACGACCGCGATCGCATCGACGCGACGCATCGCCTGCGTGAGGGCATCACGGGCCTCGTCGGAGTGGGTGCGGCGCGCCTGGATACGCAGGAGCGACGCCACGGTCTGGAGGTTGTTCTTCACACGATGGTGGATCTCGCGGATCGTCGCGTCCTTGGTGATGAGCTCCTGCTCCTGATGCCGCAGCTCCGACACATCGCGACAGAGCACGATCGCGCCGATGCGCGTCCCATGGTCCTTCAACGGGATCGCGCGCAACGACACCGTGACGCCTCGCGCCTCGATGTCGGTCCGCCAGGGAGCGCGGCCGGTCACCACGACCGGCAGGGATTCATCGACCTGCCGCGAGGGCGGGACGAGCCGAGTGGTGACCTCGGCCAGGGACTCCCCTTCGAGCTCGTCATCGAACCCCATGCGGTTGAACGCAGACAGTGCGTTCGGGCTGGCGAACGTGCTGATCCCGTCGACGTCGATCCGGATGAGGCCATCCGACGCGCGCGGAGCACCCCGACGCGGTGACGTCGGTGCAGTGAGGTCGGGGAAGCTGCCGTCCGCGATCATCCGGAACAGATCGTTCGCGCACTCGTCGAAAGTGATCTGCTGGCGAGAGGGAGTGCGCAACTCGCCCAGGTTGGTGTGCCTGGTCACCACGCCGATCACGGTGGGCCCGGCATCTGCGCCGCGTCGTTCGCTCACGATCGGCACGGCGCGCACCCTGGTCGGGGTCTCCTCGAACCAGTCCGGCGACGACGAGTCCACGATCTCGGCCGACTCGAAGGCGCCCTGGACCTGCGTGCGCCACTGCGGTCGCACCCGCTCACCGACGATGTCACGGTAGAACAGCGTCGCTGCCCCGCTCGGCCGTGCATGAGCGACCGCGATGAAGGTACCGTCCTCCGTCTGAATCCAGATGACGATGTCCGCCGACGCGAGATCGGCGAGGAGCTGCCCGTCACCGGCGAGTCGGTGCAGCCACTCGACGTCGCTGTCGGTCAGGAGACCCTGGGCATGGGCGAGATCACTGAGGGTTGACACCCCACCAGCCTACGGTCAGATCCGTCAGAGGATGGCCAGGGACGTCGCACGCCAACGCCGATCGATGCCGTCCAGCCGGATGGCGACCGCGCGCGTACGCCCCGGCCCCGCCACCACGACGACGGCTTCGATCACGCCGTCGGTCGGCTCGGCCACGCGCAGCGACCTGATCGCGAACGCCGGTCGTGCCGGAGCGACACCCCGTGCGCTTCGCGCTCTCGCCGAAAGGTTGGCTCTGGTGACCAGGCTTCGGTAGGCATCCTCACTGAGCCAGCGAGCGAGCTGATCGACCTCCCGGATCCCGGCGAGAGCCTCGAGGACGCCGGTGGTGAGACTCCGCAGAAGCGGTGCGGGATCGGGGAGTTCGCTGGTCGGCGTGGGCTGGGCGGCGAAGTACTCGTGAGGCATCATGTCGAACTCTCGGTCGGGGAGGTCTGGAAGTCCGTCAGTACAGCACCACGTCGTCCCCCGGCGGGGGCGCATCGAGCAACCATGTGGATAACTCGTACGTGAGATCCGGCCGTCGCCTACGCTCTGTCGGGTGCACTGGGATCGTCTGTTCGAAGACCTCGAAGGCCAGCTGGCGTCGGACTGGGAGGCGGAGCGGGCCGTGCTCGACGCCGAGTCCGAGCGACTACGGATCGCGAAGCTGGACCTGCGCGCCCGCCTCCGGACGTTGTGCAGCGCCGGCACCGACGCGACGATCGACCTCGTGAACGGACGACGGCTGCCTGTCACACTCCAGGCACTCGGAGCAGACTGGCTCGCCGTGGCCTCACGCGATGTCGGCGGCTCCCGCCACACGACGGGCACGGCAGCATCGGCACTGATCCTCCCTCTGCACGCCGTCGCCGGCATCACGACGGACCACGGCATGATCCTGGCGAGCCTCGACGACTCTGCGACGGAGGTACACCCGCTTCGCGAGCGGATGACACTCGGGTTCGTGCTGCGGGATCTCGCTCGACGACGGGTCCCTGTGCACATCAGCGTGCACGTCGGCGACGACGCCCACGGCACGATCGACCGTGCAGCAGCGGATCACCTCGATCTGGCGCTGCATGATCCGGGGCAGGCGCGTCTCGCCGGAGCTGTGCACGGCTTCCGCATCATCCCGTTCTCAACGCTCGTCGCCGTGCGCACCCCGGGAGATCAGCTGCGGTGAGCCGAGGAGGTGCCCCAGACCTCCGGAAAGCTCGCGACCTGCGACTGTCTCCACAACGCCATGCGGCGGGCGTTCTCCGATTCCTCTGCCAGGTAGCCCTCGAGACTCGACTCCTCGACTCGCCAGCGCGGCGGCGATCCGAGCTGCGCGCCGCGGAGCCTTCCTTCATGGAGGAGGTCGATCACCTCGTCCACACCGATGCTCAGGAGTTCGGCCACCTGCGCGGGGGCGAGGAATCGCGACGCGGGCCGGGTCGGGGGTGCCATCCCCCCATTCTCCACGACGGGATCAGGAGGATCAGTCGCTCCGCGGTCCTGTGGATAACCGGCGGAGCACATCCGGGATTTCTGTGACGATATCGCCATGGCTTCCCTCTCTCGCCCTCGGCGTGCGTTCTGGGGCGACACCCGTTTCCTCGTCGGGATCGTTCTGGTCGTGCTCTCCATCACCGCAGTGTGGCTCGTCGTCACCGGATCCGACCAGGCGCAGCCTGTGCTCCGAGCCGACCGCACCATCGTGCAGGGCGAGAAGCTGAGTGCGGGCGACTTCCAGGTGATCGAGGTCGGGCTGGGCCTGTCCGGCGACGACTACCTCGGCCCCGAAGATCTGCAGCCCGGTCAGGTCGCGGCGCGCACACTCACGAAGGGCGAGATCGTGCCGACGACTGCGCTGGCTGATGCCGACCGAGACCGCAGCACCACCATCGTGGTCGAGAGCAACACCGGGATCCCCGGCGAGGTACAGGCCGGTTCGGTGGTCGACGTCTGGTTCGCCCCACCGCTCGACGACGGGCGCACGTACGACACTCCGCGAATCCTCGTCACGGACGTGGTCGTCCGCGACGTGATCGAGTCGAACGGCATGCTGGCAGATACCGCGGCCAGGCTCGAACTCGTGATCGACAGGAGCGATACAGCCGATGTGCTCGCCGCGATCACCGGAGGCGCAGCACTCTCCGTCCTCCCGGTCGGGGCCGGCTCGTGACGGCTGTCGTCGTGGCGATCCCGGAACCGCGCGCCACCGAACTGGCTGCGGAGCTGGAGATGGAGGGAGTCTCTGTCCTCGCCATCCTGCCTCTGCCCGCCGCCGATCTCGAACTCCCTCGTGACGCCGAGGCGATCATCGTGACGGCCGCACGTGCAGTACTCACGGCCGAGTTGGTTTCCACCTGCGATCGGGCGGGAGTCCGCATCCTCCCGCTCGGGGGTGCCGACAGCCGCCTGCTCGGACGACTCGGCTTGTCTGCCGCGTTGCCGCCCGAGGCGGCCGGCTGGGAGGTCGCGGCGGCGTTGCGCGCCGATGCCGACCACGTGAGTGCACCTCGATCACTCCATCCGCACCGGGTCATCGCCGTGTGGGGGCCGCACGGCGCACCGGGCCGCTCCAGGATCGCCATCGAGCTCGCGGTGGAACTCGCACGGTCCGGCCGCGCCACCGCCCTGGTCGACGCCGATACGGTCGCTCCATCACTCGCGCTGCTGCTCGGGCTCAGCGACGACGCACCCGGGATCGCTGCGGCCTGCCGTCGTGCC
>NZ_JBLVOH010000166.1:2511-10471 GCF_053543675.1 Microbacterium umsixpiens | reverse complement strand
GACTCGCCACGACGGTCGCCACCGGCGGCGGCGAGGCGGTCGAGGTGCTCGCCGGTATAAACCGCCCGAGCCGATGGCCGGAACTGGGGGCGGCCCGTCTCCGAATGGCTTTGGGCGCGTGTCGGGAGTGGCGGGAAGAGACGGTCGTCGATGTGGCGGGAGCCTTCGATGCAGACGACGAGGTGACCTACGATATCGCCGGCCCTCGACGCCATGCCGCGACGTCGGCGACGCTGAGCGAAGCCGACCTGATCGTCGCCGTGGCCGCAGCCGATCCGCTGGGGATCAGCCGATTCCTCCGGGATCACGCAGAAGTCCGCCGGCTCACCGCGCCGACGCCGGTGTCGGTCGTCGTCAATCAGGTCCGGCCGGGACCGCTGGGGATCGATGCCCGCGGGCAGGTTCGACGCACGCTCGAGCGGTTCGCGGGAATCACGGACGTCACATTCCTCCCGTTCGACCAGCGCGCTGCCGATGCCTCGTTGCTGCATGCCCGCCCGATGACGGATGTCACACCGCGCTCGACGCTCGTCGCCGGCATTCGAGGGCTCGCGGCGACGCTGTCTCCCGTCGACGCGGAGCCCGTTACTGCCGGTAGCTCGCGAGGAAGTTCCCGAGTCGCTCGACGGCTTCGCTCAATACTCGGGGCTCAGGGAGCGTGACGAGTCGGAGGTGGTCCGGGGTCGCCCAGTTGAAACCCGTCCCCTGCACCAGGAGGATGTGCTCCGCGACGAGCAGGTCGTAGACCAGGCGAGCGTCGTCTCGGATCTCATGCACGTTCGGATCGAGACGCGGGAACGCGTACAGTGCTCCCTGCGGCTTGACGCACGAGACCCCCGGGATCGACTCGAGGCCTTCCCACGCGATGTCACGCTGTTCGTGCAGGCGACCGGTCGGGGCGATCAGCGCGTCGATGGATTGCACGCCCGACAGCGCGGCCTGCACCGCGTGCTGGGCGGGAACGTTCGGGCACAGTCGCGTCGACGCCAGCAGCGTGATGCCCTCGATGAATCCCTTGGCGTGGCCCTGCGGCCCGGTGATGACCATCCAGCCCGAGCGGTAGCCCGCGACACGATAGGTCTTGGACAGTCCGTTGAATGTCAGGCAGAGCAGATCGGGAGCGAGGGTCGCGGTGGGGATGTGCACGGCGCCGTCGAACAGAATCCGGTCGTAGATCTCATCCGACAGCAGCAGGAGCTCATGTTCACGAGCGATCTGCACGAGCCCCTCGAGGATCTGGCGCGAGTACACGACGCCGGTGGGGTTGTTCGGGTTGATGATGACGAGAGCTTTGGTGCGCGGCGTGATCTTCGAGCGGATGTCCTCGAGATCGGGCTGCCACTCGTCATCCTCATCGCACAGATAATGCACGGGCGTGCCGCCGGCGAGGCTGGTCATCGCTGTCCAGAGGGGGTAATCCGGGGCCGGGATGAGCACCTCGTCGCCCTCGTCCAGCAGCGCCTGCATCGTCATGGTGATGAGCTCGGAGACGCCGTTGCCGAGGTAGACGTCGTCGGGGTCGAAACGGGGAAAGCCTTCGATCTGCTCGTACCGGCTCACGACCGCGCGGCGGGCCGAGATGATGCCCTTGCTGTCGCTGTAGCCATGCGCGGACGGAAGCGACGCAAGCATGTCATGCACGATCTGATGAGGAGCATCGAAGCCGAAGATCGCCGGATTCCCGGTGTTCAGCTTGAGGATCTTGTGGCCTTCGGCCTCCAGACGCGCCGCCTCGACGAGCGCGTTTCCGCGGATCTCGTACAGGACGTTCTTGAGCTTCGACGACTGGTCGAAGTTGCGCGTTGGTGTCATCGACCAAGCCTACAGCGACGAAAGGAGGGCCGATCCACCCGGACTGGCCCTCCTCTCCTCTGCGCGCGAGCTATTTCTTCTTCTTGCCCTGGGCGCGACGCTGCTCGCGGTTGCCGGCGGCCGGAGCCTCCGCATCGGTGCGCTGTCCGAAGGCGCCTCGCGGCGCCTCTTCCGGTTCGGTCTGCGGGGCCTGAGCGCGAGCCGCCGCCTGACGGACACGATCGGTGGCCGCCTGCTGGACCTGACCGCGATCGTTGCGGACCTCGACTTCGCCTGCATCGTTCGCTGCGGAGTACTCGAGACGCTGCTCCCCCCCGTCGGAAGCGAGCCCCTTGGCCTCGACCTCGGCGGTCTGGGAATCTCCGGCCCGACGCACCTCGACCTCGAGGTTGTAGAGGTACCCGACGGATTCCTCCTTGATCTGCCCCATCATCGATTGGAACATCGCGTAGCCCTCGCGCTGGTACTCGATGAGCGGATCGCGCTGAGCCATCGCGCGCAGGCCGATGCCGTCCTTGAGGTAGTCCATCTCGTAGAGGTGGTCACGCCAGCGGCGGTCGAGCACCTGGAGCACCACGCGACGTTCCAGTTCGCGCGTCGCAGCCTCGCCGAGCGCCTCCTCGCGAGCCTCGTATGCGATCTTCGCGTCGGAGAGCAGCTCGCGGGTGAGTCCGTCCGCCGTGATCCCTCCCTTGCGCCCCGCAGCCTCCGAGACGACCTCGTCGATCGTCACGCCGACCGGGTAGAGCGTCTTGAGCTCGGTCCAGAGCGCGTCGAAGTCCCAGCTCTCGTTGTGCCCCTCACCGGTGTGGTCGCGGACCACGCCGCTGATCGCATCCTCGATGAAGTGCTGCACGCGGTCGGCGATGTCATCGCCCTGCAGGATGTGTCGACGGTCGGCGTAGATCGCCTCGCGCTGACGATTCAGGACGTCGTCGTACTTGAGGACGTTCTTGCGCATCTCGGCGTTGCGCGACTCGACCTGGGACTGGGCGCTGCGGATCGCTCGGGAGACGAGGCCCGACTCGATCGGCACATCGTCCGGGAAGTTCGTGCGGGCGAGGATCGCCTCCGCGGCACCCGACTGGAACAGACGCATCAGGTCGTCGGTCAGGCTCAGGTAGAAGCGGCTCTCACCGGGGTCGCCCTGACGCCCGGAACGGCCACGGAGCTGGTTGTCGATGCGACGCGACTCGTGTCGTTCGGTGCCCAGCACGTAGAGCCCGCCGGCCTCGATGACCTTCTCGGCCTCCTCGGCGACGATGCTCTTCATCGACTCGTAGGTCTCATCCCACGCGACCTCGTACTCCTCGGGCGTCTCGACGGGGTCGAGCCCCTTGCCCTTGAGTTCCTGGACCGCAAGGAACTCGGCGTTTCCGCCGAGCATGATGTCGGTGCCTCGTCCGGCCATGTTCGTGGCGACGGTGACGGCACCCAGACGTCCGGCGCGGGCGACGATCTCGGCCTCACGCGCGTGGTTCTTCGCGTTGAGGACCTCGTGCTTCACGCCCTTCTTCGCGAGCAGGCGCGAGAGGTACTCGCTCTTCTCGACGCTCACCGTTCCGACCAGCACCGGCTGGCCGGCGGCATGACGCTCGGCGATGTCCTCGACGACCTGCGCGAACTTGGCGGTCTCGTTCTTGTAGACGAGGTCGGACTGGTCCTTGCGGATCATCGGCCGGTTGGTCGGGATCGGGATGACGCCGAGCTTGTAGGTCGACATGAACTCCGCGGCCTCGGTCTCGGCCGTACCCGTCATACCGGCGAGTTTGTCGTAGAGACGGAAGTAATTCTGCAGCGTCACCGTGGCGAGAGTCTGGTTCTCGGCCTTGACCGGTACGCCCTCCTTGGCCTCGATCGCCTGGTGGATGCCCTCGTTGTAGCGGCGTCCGACCAGGATGCGGCCGGTGTGCTCGTCGACGATCATGACCTCGTCGTTCATCACGACGTAGTCGGTGTCCTTCTTGAACAGCGCGAGTGCCTTGATCGAGTTGTTGAGGAACGAGATCAGCGGGGTGTTGGCCGACTCGTAGAGGTTGTCGATGCCGAGGTAGTCCTCGACCTTCTCGATACCGGGTTCGAGCACGCCGACCGTGCGCTTCTTCTCGTCGACCTCGTAGTCCTCACCGACCTCGAGCGTGCGGGCGATCTTCGCGAACTCGGCGAACCAGCGGTTCGCCTCGCCCGAGGACGGGCCCGAGATGATGAGCGGCGTACGGGCCTCGTCGATGAGGATCGAGTCGACCTCGTCGACGATCGCGAAGAAGTGCTCACGCTGGACGAGGTCTTCCTTGCGCCACGCCATGTTGTCGCGCAGGTAGTCGAAGCCGAACTCGTTGTTCGTGCCGTACGTGATGTCGGCCGCGTACTGCTCCCGGCGGACCGCGGGCGTCTGGCCGGAGACGATGATGCCCGTGGTCATGCCGAGGGCACGGAACACACGCCCCATCAGCTCGGCCTGGTAGCTCGCGAGGAAGTCGTTGACCGTGATGACGTGCACGCCCTTGCCGGCGATCGCGTTCAGATACGCGGGCAGGGTCGCGACGAGGGTCTTGCCCTCACCGGTCTTCATCTCGGCGATGTTGCCGAGGTGGAGCGCGGCACCACCCATGATCTGCACGTCGTAGGCGCGCATGCCGAGCGTGCGCTTGGCCGCCTCTCGTACCGCGGCGAAGGCCTCGGGCATGAGCTGGTCGAGCGTCTCGCCCTTCTCGAAGCGTGCGCGCAGCTCGACGGTCTCATTGCGCAGTTCGTCGTCGGTGAGCTTGGAGATGTCCTCTTCCAGCGCTCCCACTGCCTTGACGACCTGATTCAGGCGGCGGATGACCCGCCCCTCGCCAGCACGCAGCAGCTTCTCAAGAGGATTGGCCACGGATGTCATCTCCCTGTCAGTGGGTAAATCGCCGGCCGCCGGTGAACCCGACGCCAGGCATGCTTTGCCATGTTACCGGCCTGTGACCTGCACGTCGCCTGCACGGGGCTTCCACGAGAAGATTCGAATAGTTGCCGAGTATGCATATACTCGGTATTGCATTCATCTCGACAACCAGGGAGCCCACCATGTCGGTACGTCAGAGCCTGCTCGCGATCCTCGACCAGGGCCCCTGCTACGGCTATCAGCTGCGGCACGAATTCGATCGGCGCACCGGCTCCACCTGGCCGCTGAACGTCGGACAGATCTACAACACGCTCGAGCGTCTCGAGCGAGACGGCCTCGTCGAGCGCGGGGATGCCGACGAGCAGGGTCATGTTTACTGGCAGATCACGGATACCGGCTCCGCCGAGGTCGCGCAGTGGCTCTCCTCCCCCGTGGTGCGGACGCAGGCGACGCGGGACGAGCTCGCGATCAAGCTCGCCGTGGCCGCGACGCTTCCCGGAGTCGACGTCGCAGCGGTCATCCAGTCGCAGCGCACGGCGTCGCTGCGACAGCTGCAGTCCCTGCAGCGGGCGAAGTACGCCGGCGGTGACGCCGACGGTCCGGAGGAGCTCTCCTGGGCGCTGGTCGTCGATTCGATGATCTTCGCCGCGGAGGCCGAGGTGCGGTGGCTCGACCACACGGAACAGCGCCTCGCCCTGCACCCGCGACAGGCGATGGCGCTCGAACTCGCGACCGAGCGCCCCAAGCGCGGGCGGCCCGCGAAAGCTGGTGCTCCCTTCGCGGATGCGGCTCCCTCACTGTGAGCGCCGAGACGGTCCTGCGCCTGGTCGGGGTGACGCAGCAGTACGGGAACGGCGCGACGGCGGTGTCGGCACTCTCGGGTGTCGACCTGGAGGTTCGCCGCGGGGAGCTCGTCGCCGTCATGGGTGCCTCCGGCTCCGGCAAGTCGACTCTGCTCGCCATCGCCGGCGGTCTCGCTCGACCCACCACCGGTGAAGTCGTCATCGAGGGCGCGTTCCTCAGCGAGCAGAGCGCCGCGGAGGTCGCCCGCCTGCGTCGACGTTCCCTCGGCTTCGTCTTCCAGGACTTCAATCTGATCCCCACGCTCACCGCCATCGAGAACGTGACACTCCCGCTGGAACTCGACGGCTTCCGCACCCGGGTCGCCCGCCGCGCGGGGAAGGACGCCCTGCAGTCCGTCGGCCTGGCGGACAAGCTCGATTCCTATCCGGACGATCTCTCCGGAGGTCAGCAGCAGCGCGTCGCGATCGCTCGCGCCGTGGTCGGCGGACGCCGACTCATCCTCGCCGACGAGCCGACGGGCGCATTGGATTCCGTCACCGGCGAACTGGTGCTCCGGATGCTCCGCGGACGAGTGGATGCGGGTGCGGCGGGCATCCTCGTCACGCACGAGGCGCGCCATGCGGCATTCGCCGACCGGATCGTGTTTCTCCGGGACGGGAGGATCGTCGACGAGACCCGGCGCGACGACGCCGAGGTGCTGCTGAGCGGGACGGGCCGATGACCGCGACCGTCGACCGACCGGAGACGAGGACGTCCGACCGTCCCTCCTCGTCCGTCCGACGGCCGGGAAGACGCGCCCGCTGGCGCGTCGCCGCCCGGCTTGCGCACCGGCAGCTGCGCCGCACCCTGCTGTCGAGCGCCCTCATCGGCACGCTCGTCCTGCTCCCGATCGCAGCCATGACCGCCTACGCGGTCATAGGGGCGAGCATGATCGGCACCCCGCAGGAACGCGTGACCGCGGAACTGGGACGGATGGAGGCATGGGTCTCGGTGGGCGGTATACCGGACAGCGGATTCTGGCAGTCCCCCATCGACCCCACGTGGACGGGATCTCCCGATAACTCCGGCAATACCCCCGAGGGGACGCCGATCGCCGATCCGACCACTGTGCTGCCGTCCGGCACCGAGGCGATCCGGGTCGTCGAGTCCACCGTGCGTGTGCAGACTCCCGACGGCGTGACCGGGATGCCCGCGTGGGGAGGCGAGCTCTGGGATGAGCGATTCGAGGGACGGTACGAGCTTCTCGACGGGGTGACCCCGCGGTCCGGCCATGAGATCATGGCGACGCCGGCTGCACTCGAGCGGCTCGGGATCGCGATCGGTGACGAGGTCGTCGTCACCGACGGCGACCGCAGTTACACCGTCGTCGGAACCCTGGACTCGGCGGTCCTCTCCGATGCGACCTCCGCGCTCTTCCTGCCGGCGAGCGTCGGACTCTCGGGCGACGCCCGCTGGTATCTCCCCGACCTGTCGCTCAGCTGGCCGGAGGTCGAGAAGCTGAACGAAGACGGTGTGGTCGCCTACTCGCGGTCGGTGATCCAGGAGCCGCCGGTCCTCTCGGACAAGACGAGGGGCGGGTGGTCCGGAGCAGACGACGGCGCCCTGTGGACGGTGCTCATCGTGCTCATCGCCGGCGGGCTCTTCGCCGCGTACGTCGTCGTGATGCTGGCGGGCGCCGCCTTCGCGGTCGCCGCACGCCGCCAGCAGCGGTCTCTCGCCGTCGCCGCGAGCGTGGGAGCCGCGCCGGCCGACCTCCGCCGGGTCATCCTGCTCCAGGGCACGGCCCTGGGCCTCATCTCCGGCATTCTCGGTCTCGCCCTCGGCGTCGGGGCGGCCGCGGTGACGATGGCACTCCTCGCCGACGGATCGGCCACCCAGTTCTGGGGCTTCCACGTGCCGTGGCTGATCCTGGCGGGGATCCTGACCTTCTCGGTGCTGGTGGGAACCGCATCCGCAGTGCTTCCCGCACGCACGGTCGCCCGCACCGACACCCTCAGTGCGCTGCGCGGCGCGCGTCGTCCGCAGAGACCCCGTGCGTCGCGACCGATCTGGGGATCGATCCTGCTGATCCTCGGCGTCGCGCTCACGATCGGCAGCGCGTTCGCGATCCTCGCCATCGAGGTCACGGATCTGCCGTGGGACTCGCCGCTGCGGGCTATTCCTCCGTTCGGCATCGTCATCGGGCCGATCCTCGTGCAGATCGGCATCCTGCTCTCCGGTCGCTGGCTGCTGTGGATCACCGCCAAAGCGCTCTCGCCCGTCAGCGTCGCCGCTCGCATCGCCGCCCGCGACGCCGCGGCGAACTCCTCACGCACGGTTCCCGCTTTCGCTGCGATCGCCGCGACCGTCTTCGTCGCGGTCTTCGCCATGAGCCAGACCTCCATGCAGAACGCGTGGACCGCGCGGGATTGGGCCTACCAGGCTCCGGTCGGCACCCTCGCCATCGCGATCCAGCCGACCGGAGCG
>NZ_JBLVOH010000166.1:0-2491 GCF_053543675.1 Microbacterium umsixpiens | reverse complement strand
GGAGCGGAGTCGACCGTCGACTCCTCCGTCGCTTCCGAGGCGACCGACGCGGGAATCGCGCTCGCGGACAGCGTGGGGGCGTCCGGCACGGCCGTGATCGCCCGCCAGCCCGAGGTGTGGGGCTACGCGAACTCCCTCGACATCCCCGCGGACGAGACGAGGGTCATCGCCGTGATGCCGGACCGTCATCTTTTCGACCCGGAGGTCGAGAACTCGTTCACGGCGAACGGACAGAACCGACCGAACCCGATCGCGGTGGTCTCGGTGGACGAGCTCGACGAGGCCCTCGGCGTCACGGTGAGTTCCGCACAGCGCGCCGCCTACCGAGACGGCGCCGCGATCGTCACCGACCCGCAGTACGTCACCGACGGCACGATCGACGTCGGCGCCTGGAGCGCCCGGGATGTCTACGACGGGAAGGCACCCGACAACATCTGGACCGCTTGGGGAGACGCACCGCCACGCAGCGAGCCGCTCTGGGAGCGGAAGGTCGACGCCATCGCACTCGAACTCCCCCACCAGGCCGTCGCCGTGGCCATCTCCCCCGAGACAGCGGCGGAGTTCGACATGGCGACGCGTCCCACCCTGGTGATCGCCGCATTCGACGCCCCCGTGCCGGTGGAGGTGCGCGACCGCGTGCAGGAGAACGCCGATGCGCTGGGCACAGCCGACTGGATCCTCTCCCCGTACTTCGAGAACGGCCCGCCCGACGACTCGCTGTGGATCGTGCCGATCCTGAGCGCCGTGGGTGTCCTCGTCCTCGGCGCGAGCGGGGTGGCCCTGAGCCTGGCGCGGTTCGAGCGCCGCCCCGACGACGCCACGCTCTCCGCGATCGGCGGCACGAACGGGCTCCGTCGCCGGGTCGGCCTCTGGCAGGGACTCATCATCGCCGGGTTCGGTACTCTCGCGGGTGCGGTGGCCGGGGTGCTCCCCCCGATCGGGTTCGCGATCCAGTCGCGAGGCGTTCTTCTGATCCCCGACATCCCCTGGGGCGTGCTCGCCCTGCTTGCGGTCGCCCTGCCTCTCGCGATCGCCGCGGTCAGCTGGCTCATCCCCCCACGGCGCGCAGAGCTCACGCGACGTACGGCGATCGCCTGACGTGCCCTGAGCGAACAGCGCCTGCCCGGAGCGGATGCTCAGCCACCGCCGGTACGCGAGAAACTAGGATCGACCTATGGCTGGAATTTGGGGCAGACGCAAACGCGAACAGGAAGAACTCGCCGCACAGGACGCCGATCTCGCACGTCGCGCCGAGCAGGCGCTGGTCGGCGCCGACGAGCGGATTCGCACGACGTCGGACGAGCTCTCCTTCGCCGAGGCCGAGCTGGGTGAATCGCTGACCGCCGACCTGCGCACGGCTCTCACCGCGGTGCGCACCCATCTGCGCGAGGCATTCCAGCTCCACCAGCTGAACCATGACGAGATCCCCGACACGGCCGAGGAGCTGCGCACGCGGAATGCGCGCATCCTGCAGCTCTGCGACTGGGCTCAGGACCTTCTCGACGAGAAGACCTCCGTCCTCGCCGAATCCGTCGCCAAGGTTCGCCGAGCACCCGAGATCATCGCGCAGGTGCGGGCGGATGCCGCCGCGCTCAGCACCCGCATCCCCCAGACCAACGAGGCCGTCGCACGCCTCTCGGCTCGCTACGCCGATTCCGCGATGCACCAGATCACCGCCAGCGCCGCCGAGGCCGAGCAGCTCATCCGCTTCGCCACCCACAGCGCCGACATCTCCGAACGCCGTCGTGCAGCCAAACAGAACGAAGAGGCGAATGTCGCCCTCGAGACAGCGACCGAGGCCACCCGGCGCGCATCCGCGCTTCTGGATGCGGTCGAGGACTTCGAGATCGAGGCACTCCGAGCAGAATCCACCCTCGCCGAAGTCGTCGCCGACTCGCGCGGCGACCTCATCGCGGCACGCAACGCCCCGTCGGTGCCGGCCGTCGCCGAAGCGGTGGCCGCGCTCCAAGCCGCCCTCGCCGCTCTCACACCGGCCGGTCAGCCCAATGACCCGTTCGCCGAGCTGTCCCAGTTGCGCGACGCCAACTCCGCGCTGGACGAGGCGATCGCCAAGGCCCGGCACCGCGCCGAGAATCCACTCCCCAGCCTCGCCCAGGTGCAGCATGCGATCGACGACGCCGACCGTCAGCTCGGCGTCGCGCGCGGCCTCATCGCCGGCCACCGCGGCTGGATCGGTGCCGACGCCCGCACGCGCCTGGCCGAGGCCGAGCGCCTCCGCGTCGATGTCTCCGATCTCCTGCCAGCGGAGGACACGCGCGAAGCCGCCCTGGTGCAGGCCCGTCGGGTCGCGCATCTCGCTTCCGAGGCTCTCCAGCTCGCCCAGCGCGACATCGATTCCTCGCGTCCGCGCGATCAGGACTGGGGCGGCGGTGGCGGCTGGGGCGGCGGGCCGCGGCGCGGTGGTGGCGGCGGCGACCTCGCATCCGGCATCCTCGGCGGACTCGTGATCGGCAGCCTCCTGGACGGCATC
>NZ_JBLVOH010000165.1:2556-7014 GCF_053543675.1 Microbacterium umsixpiens | reverse complement strand
GTACTGGTTCGGGGCGGGGTCGGGGTCAGCGCGTAGCCGAGGGCCGGGGCGACCTCGTCGGCGAAGAGCGCGATCGAGCGCAGCACGTGCTCGTGCGGGGCGTCGACCGAGTGCACCTGGAACGCCACCTCGGTCGCGCGGGCGAGGGTGGTGTCGGCGGCGAGCGATTCCGCCACCTGCTCCGGCGTGCCCAGGTGCGTGTCGAGCGCGGCGATCAGCTCGTCGATACTGTCTCCCGGGATCGTCTGGCCCTGCCGGCGGAAGCCCTCGGCCGCCCGGCGCAGCCCGACCTCGGCGAAGCGCAGCGCCTCGGCACGGTCGTCGGCGACGAACACGGTGCGCGAGGCGGTGATCCGCGGCGCCACCCCCTCCGGCAGCGCCTCGAGGTACGCGTCGATGATCGGATCCTGCAGGGCAGACAGGGGCGCGCGCAGCTGGTCGGCACTGCGCGGCTGCGTGCGAGACAGGAGCAGCCCGTGTCCGTGGATGCCGGCCCGATGCCCGCCCGGCGCCGAGAAGGTCGCCTGCCAGACACGGTCGGCGAGATCTCCGGCATCCGGGTAGAGGGTGTTGCCCGCCCCGACGTCACGGCCGGCGAGAGCGTCGAGCAGTGTCCGCAGCTTCCGGTCGTAGGTCGGCGCCTTGTCGCGCACGTCCTCGCCGAACGGTGCGAACGACGAGGGCGTGCCGCCGCTGCCGAGTCCCAGATCCACGCGCCCCCCGGAGAGCAGATCGGCGACCACGGCGTCCTCCGCCACCCGCACGGGATCCTCCAGCGGCAGCGTGATCACCCCGGTGCCGAGGCGGATGTTCGAGGTCACGGCGGCGACGTGCGCGAGGAACACCAGCGGCGACGGCAGCCCGCCCTCGGCCGCATGGAAGTGGTGCTGCGCGACCCACGCCCGTCCGATGCCGTGTCGCTCGGCCTGCTGGATCTGCGCGGTCGCGAACGCATATCGCTCGGCAGGAGCGGCGTCGTCGAGCAGTCGGGTGAAGAAGGCGACGGTGGGGGTGGTCATACGACGGTCTCCGTTCGTCCCGGTACTGCGGCCAGCAGCTCCCGGGTGTAGTCGTGCTGCGGGTCGCGGAAGAGGTCTTCCGTCTGCCCCTCCTCGACGATCCGGCCGCGGCGCATCACCGAGACCGTGTGGCTGATCCGCCGCACCACCGCGAGGTCGTGCGAGATGAACAGGTAGGTGAGCCCGAGTTCGGCCTGCAGGGAGGTGAGCAGCTCGAGGATGCGGGCCTGCACCGTGACGTCCAGCGCCGACACCGCCTCGTCGAGCACCACGATGTCGGGGTCGATCGCCAGCGCGCGGGCGATCGCGACGCGCTGCCGCTGTCCGCCCGACAGCTCTCGTGGGGTGCGCCGTGCCACCTCGGCGGGGAGCGACACCCGGTCGAGGAGGGCGAGAGCGCGCTCGCGGCGCTCTGTGCGGCTGCCGACGCCGAAGTTCACCAGCGGCTCGGCGACGATCTCCGCGATCTGCTGGCGCGGGTCGAGCGAGGCGAACGGGTTCTGGTAGACGAGCTGGATGCGCCGGCGGAGCACCCGCAGCTGCTCGCGCTTCGCGTGGGTCACGTCGTCGCCGTCGACCTCGATCGTCCCGGCATCCGGCTGGTGGAAGCGGGTGATGAGGCGTGCCGTCGTGGTCTTGCCCGAGCCCGACTCCCCCACGAGCGCATGTGTGGTGCCCTTGCGCACCCGGAACGACACGTCGTCGACGGCCCGGAAGCGCTCGCGCCCCGCGACGCGGAACTCCTTCACGAGTCCGTCGGCGACGATCGCCCAGGGGTTCTCGGCGGCGACCGCCGCGGCATCGCGCAGGAACGGCGGGGCGTCGGGCCGACGGAAACCCGTCGCGAACGCCGGAGCGTCGGCGAGCAGCTGCTTCGTGTACGAGTCGGTCGGTGCGGCGAGCACCGCCTCGCTCGAGCCCTGCTCGACGATGCGACCGTCTTTGAGCACGACGAGCCGCTCGGCCCGGTCGGCTGCGACACCGAGGTCGTGGGTCACGAGCAGGATGCTGGTGCCTTCCTCGCGCTGCAGCTCGTCGAGCAGGTCGAGCACCTTGCGCTGCACCGTGGCGTCGAGCGCGCTGGTCGGCTCGTCGGCGATCAGGAGCCGCGGCCGCAGGGCGATCGCCGTCGCGATCAGCACGCGCTGACGCATGCCGCCCGAGAGCTCGTGCGGATACTGGCGCGCCCGCAGGTCGGGGTCGTCGATGCCGACGCGGTCGAGCAGCTCGATGGCGCGTGCGCGCCGCGACCGACGATCACGGTGCCTGTGCAGACGGAGGATCTCCTCGACCTGCGCGCCGATCGTGCGCACGGGGTCGAGCGAGGTGGTCGGATCCTGCGGTACGAGACCGATCTCGGGACCGCGGATGCCGCGCAGCGCACGGTCGGACCATCCCGAGATGTCGAGGTCTCCGAGCAGCACCTGGCCGCCGTCGACGCGGCCCCCTTCGGGCAGCAGCCCGAGCAGGGCGTGCGCGGTGGTGGACTTGCCCGAACCCGACTCCCCCACGAGCGCCAGGGTCTCGCCCTCGGCGATCTCGAACGAGACGCCGTGCACGACCTCGCGGCGCCGGTCCTTGTCGCCGTAGGAGATCCGCAGATCGGTGGCGGAGATGACGGCGCTCACTTCGCGCTCCTTCCGATGCGGTGGCTGATCCGGTTGGCGCTGAGGACGACGACGACCACGACGAGACCGGGCAGGGCGGTGAGCCACCAGGCGGTGCCCACGTAGTTGCGGCCGTCGGCGATCAGCAGGCCCCACTCCGGCGTGGGCGGCGGCGCACCGTAGCCGAGGAACCCGAGCGTCGAGATCGCGAGGATCGCCGTCCCGAACTGCAGCGCGGCGAGCGCGACGATCGGCGTCAGCGAGTTGGGCAGCACGTGCCGGCGCAGCACGGTGAAGAACGTGCCGCCGCTGCCGAAGGCCGCTTCGACGTACTCGGTGCGCCGCACGCGGGCGACCTCGGCGCGCATGAGCCGGGCGAAGGCCGCGACGCTGCCGAGACCCACCGCGATCGCGGCGTTCACGGTGCCGAAGCCGAGCAGGATGATGACGGTGAGGGCGAGGAGCAGTCCCGGGATCGCGAGCAGCACGTCGACCACGCGCATCAGCACGTCGTCGACCACACCCCCGACGGCACCGGCGATCGCACCGATCAGCGTGCCGAGGGCGAGGCCGACCGTGACGGCGATGAGCGCTCCCGAGAGCGAGTGCACCGCGCCGTGCACGACCCGGCCGAACAGATCGCGGCCGAGGGTGTCGGTGCCGAACCAGTGCGCGGCACTCGGCGCGAGCAGCTTGTCGGCCGGGACGCCCGTGAGCGGGTCGCCGGGGGCGAAAACCCCGGGGATGACGGCCCAGAGCACGGCGAGCGCGACGACCGCGTAGGCCAGGTACAGGCCCCAGGCGCGGCCGCGCAGTCGGCGGCGAGGGGCCTTCTCGGTCTCGGTCGCGGCCGGATGCGGGGGCGCGGCCGGGTCGGGCCCGACCACGGAATCGATGATCACGGGAGCGGTCATGCGGTCGCCTCCTGGAGTGCGCGGGGCGCCGAGGCGCGGGCGACGGTGCGTTGGCGGGGGTCGATGAGCGGGGTCACGAGGTCGACCGCGAAGCTGATGATCACGAAGCCGAGGGCCGACAGCAGCACGACGCCCTGCAGCACCGGGATGTCCTGGTTCGCGACGGCCTGCTCGGTGAGGCGGCCGATGCCCGTGCGGCCGAACACGGTCTCGGTCACCACGGCCCCGCCGACGAGCTCGCCGAACAGGACACCGGCGATGGTCAGAGTCGGCACGGCGGCGTTCCGGGCCACCGAACGGGTGAGCACCCACAGCGGCGGAGCGCCCTTCGCCCGCACCACCGTGACGAACGGCTGCGCCTGCACCTGGTCGATCGCGCGCACCAGCACCTGGGCCAACGGGGCCGAGATCGGCACGGCGAGGGTGAGCACCGGCAGGACGAGTCCGGCCACCGGGTCGGCCCCGACGATCGGCACCCATCCGAGTCCGAACGAGAACACCTGGATGAGCAGGATGCCGAGCCAGAAGACCGGCACCGCCACGAACAGCCCCGGCACCTGGCGCAGACCGTCGCGCAGCCACGCGAACGGTGCGAGCGAGGAGAGCCCGGCGATGAGGACGGCGAGGATCAGCGCCACGACGAGTCCGAGCGACGCGAGCAGCAGGGTCGCGGGAAGCGCTTCGCCCAGCATCGTCAGCACCGGGGTGCCGAACTCGGTCGAGAACCCGAAGTCCCCGGCGAGGAAGCCGAGTCCCGCGTGCACGTACTGCTCCCACCACGGCAGGTCTGCGCCGTAGGTGGCGCGGATGCTGTCGAGCTGATCCGGCGACAGCCCGAGGCTGGGGTCGGAGAACTTGATCAGGATCGCATCGCCCGGCAGCAGCTGCAGCAGGAAGAAGGTGGCCGTGAAGGCCCCG
>NZ_JBLVOH010000165.1:0-2515 GCF_053543675.1 Microbacterium umsixpiens | reverse complement strand
GATCGCGGCCTGCCCGGCTCGTCGGAGGACGAAGCTCATCGTGTCACCGGTACTCTCAGTGCTCGGCGAGCCAGACGCCGGAGAACGTCGGACGCCCCACCGACTCGAAGGCGACGCCCTGCACGTAGGTCGCGGTGCCGTACACCTGCGGCTCCTCGAACAGCGGGATGACATAGGCCTGCTCGGCGATGTAGTCCTGCACGGCCTGCGAGGCGGCGATGCGCTTGTCGGCGTCGGGCTCGGAGGCCACGGCGAGCAGCAGCTCGTCGAGCTTCGCGTCCTTCGAGATCAGCACGTCGCGGTTCTTCGTGAAGTACTGGCTCTTGATGACGTCGAGGTCCGCCCGTCCGACCATCGAGTGGTAGAAGCCGGTCTTCAGCGGATCGCGGGTGTCTTCGGCCGCGCTCCCGGCGTCGCCGGGCTTGACCGAGAGCTCCACACCGACCTTCGCCAGCTGCTGCGCGACGAGTTCGAGCGTCTGCTTCGACAGCGGCTGCGGCTTGGCTTCGTAGACCGTGATCGACAGGCGCTCGCCGTCCTTCTCGCGGATGCCGTCGGAGCCGGGCTCCCACCCCGCCTCGTCGAGCAGTTCCTCGGCCTTGTCGGGGTCGTAGGCGTAGTGGGAGGACTCGTCCTTGTAGCCGACGGCCTGCGAGGAGAGCACCGACGTCGCCACCGGGTAGTTCTCGGTGAAGAGCGTGTCGACGACCTCCTTCGCGTCCACGGCGGCGACGAGCGCCTGGCGCACGCGGATGTCGCCCAGCAGCGGGTTCTCGGGGCGCAGGGCGATCGAGTTGTTCACGCCGCGGGTCTGCGGGGCGTAGAGCGTGAAGCCGGCGCCTTCGACGCGGTCCTCGTCGAACGCCTGCACGTAGCGGACGTAGTCGGCCTGACCCGCGAGCAGCGAACCGATGCGCACCGAGTCCTCGGGGGTGATCAGCACGTGCACGGCGTCGAGGTAGGGGCGCCCGGCGTTGTCGACGCTGTCGGGGCCCCACTCGTAGTCGTCACGGGCGGTGAGCGTGTACTCGGTGCCGAGCTTCTCGTCGGTGACGGTGAAGGGGCCGGATCCGATGATCTCGGCCGCGTTGCCCGCGCCGAAGTCCTCGATCGTGCCGTCGAGGGTCTCCGGCGACAGCAGACCCGAGTTGATGGTCGAGGTGGCCTGTAGGAACCCGGGCGACGGCGCACTGAAGTGGAACGTCACGGTGTCCTCGTCGACGACCTCGCTGCTGGCGTAGTTGTTGATCGCCTCCGAGACCGTGAGGCCGCGCTCCGCATCGCCCAGGCCGTACGTGTCGAAGTTCTTCGCGACGGCCGCGGCATCGAGCACGGTGCCGTCCGAGAACGTCGCGTCGGGGTTCAGGTCGAACGTGTACTCGGTGGCATCCGCGTTCACGGTCCAGTCCGAGGCGATCCACGGCTCGATCTCGAGCGTCTCCGGGTTCTGCCAGGTCAGGCGGGCGGCGATGTTGTTGACGATGCCGCCGTTCGGGTAGAAGCCGGCCTGCGGCGGGTACAGGTTCGTGTACGCCTGGTGCTCGAGGTAGGTGAGTGTGCCGCCGGTGACGGGGTCGCCGCCCTCGGCGGGGGCGTTGGCAGGAGCGGGCGAGGAGGCGCAGGCGGCGAGGCTGCCCGCGAGGACGAGCGGGACCGCGATGGCGGCGGCACGGATGAGACGGCGGTTCATGCGGAGGGTCTCCTGGGCTTCGGGGGTCGGGATGTGTTCACGGTAGGAATCGGAGTGGCCGTGCCGCGAGGCGGCGGACACCGGGTGTCGCGCGACGACACGAGTGGTCACGCGTCGACATACGAGGAAATGCGCAGGCGGTCGCGGAGGGTCGCGCCCTCGCTCTCCGCCGCGTCTCGCAGCAGCCCGCGGCGGCGCAGCTCGGGGGCGGCCTGCCGCGTGAACGCCTCGAACTGGGCGGGCTGGAAGGCCGACAGCACGTTGAACCCGTCGGCCGCCCCCTCGTCGCGCCAGGTCTCGAAGTGGTCAGCGATCGTGCGGGCGTCGCCGACCACGAAGGCCGCCGGCACCGCGTTGGCGGCCACGAGGTGCCGCCAGGTGAGCGGATCGCCGCTCGCGATCCCGGCCCCCGAGACGCGCAGTCCGGCGATGTCGGCGAGCCGCTCGATGAGCGCGGAGCCGCGCTCCCCCAACCGCTGCGCCTCGGCCGCCGTCACAAGTCGGTCGAACTCCGACGCGCGCAGCGGATCGTCTGCGGCGACGTCGAACGCATCGGCGAGCGCGGCCACCGTGCGGTTCGGCGGGAACGCGGTGCGAGCCGTCTGATGCCCCTCGGCGAGCGGCACCAGCGCGAGCAGGCGCTCGACGATGCGGCGGGCGTCGGCATCCGTGTCGGCGACGACCGGCAGCACCGGGGCGATCACCTTCACCGCATCCGGAGACCGCCCGGCCTCGGCCGCGATGTCGCGCAGCAGGCGGCGCGTGGCGATCGCGTCGGCGAGCGTCGGCGCGGCGGTCAGGGCGAGGTCGGCCTCGGTCGCGGCG
>NZ_JBLVOH010000164.1:2603-14634 GCF_053543675.1 Microbacterium umsixpiens | reverse complement strand
GCGACCGACGGGCGCGTGACCTGCGAAGGGCCGGCATGCTCCGAAGATACGCCGTGCATTCCCCGCTGTCGACGGGTGTGGTCAGGCGCCCCAGCCGGCCTGCACGCCCCCGACGCGGTCGGCGGCGATCTTCTGCTGGTAGCCGGACGCAGCGTAGGCGGCCATCGGGTCGGCGGCCAGACCGCGCGACTCGCGCCACTCGGCCAGGGCCGGGCGCACGTCGGTGTAGAACGCATCCATGAAGACGGCGTTCGCGGCGAGCACGTCGCCCGACTTCTGCGCGGCGGTGAGCGCATCGTGGTCGACGAGCAGCGCGCGGGCGGTCATCTCCTGCACGTTGAGCACCGAGCGGATCTGGCCGGGGATCTTGTCCTCGACGTTGTGGCACTGGTCGAGCATGAATGCCACATCGGGGTTGTTGAGGCCGCCACCGCGGATGACCTCGAACAGGATGCGGAACAGCTGGAACGGATCGGCCGCGCCGACGATCAGGTCGTCGTCGGCGTAGAAACGCGAGTTGAAGTCGAACGAGCCGAGCTTGCCGAGGCGCAGCAGCTGCATCACGATGAACTCGATGTTCGTTCCGGGGGCGTGGTGACCGGTGTCGAGGCAGACCATGGCCTTGTCGCCGAGGGCGCTGACCTGCGCGTAGGAGGTGCCCCAGTCGGGAACATCGGTGTGGTAGAAAGCCGGCTCGAAGAACTTGTACTCGAGCACGAGGCGCTGGTCGTCGCCGAGGCGTGCGTAGATCTTCTGCAGCGACTCCTGCAGGCGGTCCTGCCGGCCGCGGAGGTCGGCCTGGCCCGGGTAGTTCGAGCCCTCGGCCAGCCAGATCTTGAGGTCGCGGCTGCCGGTGGCGTCCATCACGTCGATGCAGGCGAGGTGGTGGTCGATGGCCTTCTGGCGGACGCCTGCGTCTTCGTGGGTGAGGGCGCCGAACTTGTACTCGTCGTCCTGGAAGGTGTTGGAGTTGATGGTGCCGAGCGTGACGCCCAGGTCTTCGGCGTGCTTACGCAGATCGTCGTACGAGTCGACGAGGTCCCACGGGATGTGCAGCGCGACCGAGGGGGCGAGGGCGGTGTACTTCTGTACCTGCGCCGCATCGGCGATCTTCTCGAACGGATCCCGCGGGGTGCCGGGGGTGCCGAACACCTTGAACCGGGTGCCCGAGTTGCCGAACGCCCAGCTGGGCAGTTCGATGCCCTGCTTCTCGAGGGTTGCGAGGTGGTCGGGGGAGAGGATGCTCACGATGCACTGCTTTCTGAGTCGTTGCCGGATGTTGAGTCGTCGTCGGATGCTGCGTGCCCGCCGGCAGTGGCGAGCTGGTCTTCGAGGTGGAACACCTCGGTGAGTGCGGTGGCGGCCTGGTCGGGCCGACCGTCGAGGCCGTGGAAGAACCGGCTCATCTCGGCCTCCCAACGCGCAGCGACCGGAGAGGCGGCGAGGTACGCCTGGGCGGCCGCATCGTCATCGGTCTCGTAGTAGCCGATGAGGGTGCCGTGACCGCCGAGGAACAGTGTGTAGTTGCGGCGCCCGGCGGCGGCGATCTCGGCCAGCATCTCCGGCCACACCGGGGAATGCCGTGCGAGGTACTCGTCGAGCAGCTCGGCACGGATCTGGAGCTGGAAGGCGACGCGCGTCATGGGGCTCCTCTGCCGTGGTGACGGGAAAATCTGAATCGTTTCAATACTCATGCTACGCAGGGCTCCGGCTGCCCGTCAAGCCGGAGCCTCGACGATTGATTGCCGTACACTGCGGACAGCATCCGAAGCGACGAGGAGCAGCAGTGGCAGTGAGTGTGCGCGACGTCGCAGCGGCGGCAGGTGTGTCCGTCGGAACGGTGTCGAACGTCCTGAACCAGCCGGACAAAGTCGCGGCGACGACGGTCGAGCGGGTGCAGGCGGTGATCGCCGAGCTCGGTTTCGTGCGCAACGATGCAGCCCGCCAGCTGCGCGCCGGTCGCAGCCGCAGCATCGGGCTGATCGTGCCGGACGCGGGCAACCCGTTCTTCGCCGACGTCGCCCGTGGCGCCGAAGCGCGCGCCGACGACGACGCCCTCGCCGTACTGCTCGGCAACAGCGACGAGAACCCCTCGCGGGAGGACAGCTACCTCGACCTCTTCCGCGAGCAGCGGGTGAACGGTGTGCTGATAACCCCCGCATCCGAAGACAGCGACAAGCTGCTGCGCGTGCAGGCGTCGGGCATCCCGGTGGTCTTGGTCGACCGTGAGGTGCCGGGGTCGGCGTTCTGTTCGGTTTCGGTCGACGACGTCGAGGGGGGATTCCTCGCTGCCCGGCATCTCCTGCAGATCGGACGGCGTCGTCTCGCCTTCGTGGGTGGCCCCGAGGGGATCACCCAGGTCGCCCAGCGCCTCGAAGGCGCTCGCCGAGCGGTCGCCGAAGTCTCCGATGCGACGCTCGAGGTGATCCGGATGCCGGCGCTCACGGTGCTGCACGGGCGCGCTGCCGGCGAGGAGATCGCCGCGCGTGCCGCGGGAGAGCGTCCGGATGCGGTCTTCGCGGCGAACGACCTGCTCGCGGTGGGGATGCTGCAGGCGCTGACCCTCTTGCGCACGATCCGGGTGCCGGAGGACATCGCGCTGGTCGGCTACGACGACATCGACTTCGCGACCGCGACCGTCGTGCCGCTGACGTCGGTGCGCCAGCCCGCCCAGCTCATCGGACGCACCGCGGTCGAGCTGCTGCTGCGGTCGATCAGTGATCCCGACGGCGAGTATGAGCGCCGGGTGCGGTTCCGCCCCGAGTTGATCGTGCGGCAGTCGACTGACGGCTGACCTTCAGGCGGCCCAGGCGGTCAGCCGACTGGGGAGTGGATCGCGCACGTGCTCCTGCTACCTCGCGAACATCGTCAACAATGATCGAATCTATAACGTCCGTGTTATACTTCGAGTGTGTGGAAAGTTGTCGATCATCCAGAGGCGACCGCGGAGTATTCGGCTTTGAACGCCCGAGAGGCCGTCGCCATCGATAACGCCGTGGCAAAGCTCCGCGTCGTGGGGGCCAGCCTCGGATATCCGCATACCAGCGATGTCAAGAACACTCAGAAACTCCGAGAACTCCGGCCCCGCGCTGGACGAAGCCCTGTGCGGGCGTTCTAGCGGCAAATCGGCGACACCTTCGTCATAGGGGCGTACGGACCGGAAGCCGAGAGCAACCCCAAAGGCTTCAAGAGGGCCTGCGTGGACGCCGTGAGAAGACTCAACCAGATCACCGTGACGAAGGGATCATCATGAACTTGTCGGACCTTCAGGACCACCAGGCTGTCCGCGATGCTCGCCGAGCATCGGATCCGGAGTACGCCGCCGAAGCGGCCCGCACCAAGCTCGCTGACGACGTCAGCGTCGCTGTCGTTCGCTACCGTGAGGAGCACCGCCTGTCGCAGACGGAGTTTGCGCGCCGGCTCGGCTGGAAGCAGCCCCACGTCGCCCGTCTGGAGCGCGGCGACGTCACCCCCTCTCTGGAGTCCCTCCAGCGGTTGGCTCGCGCCGGCGTGATCGAAGTGCAGGTCAAGCGGCAGGGCACGATCGTGAAGAACGCTGACTCAGCCGGTTCGGTGATCCGCAAGCATAATCCGGAGAATCACGTGAAGCGGCTCGCCAGTTCGACCGCCTGAGCAGGTATGAGCGCCGGGTGCGGTTCCGCCCCGAGCTGATCGTGCGGCAGTCGACCGCCGGCTGACCTTCGGCTCACGGCCGGCAGTCACCCCCACAGCGGCACCGAGCGCGTACGGGAGCCGTGCCCGAGTTCCTCGACGTCCGAGCCCAGAAGGTCGAGCTCTGCGGTCGTGCCGACGGGAACCACCACGTCGACCTGCAGCTCGTCGTGCTCGATGCGCCACGAGATCGACGCCTCGCCGTACGGGGTGAGCTGAGTCGCCGACGCATGAGTCAGCCCGCCGCCCGGCCGAGGCGCGAACCGGATGCGGCGGTAGCCGGGCGCGGCCGGGGCGAGCCCGGCGACACTGCGGTGGAGCCAGTCGGCCACCGCGCCCAGCGCGTAGTGATTGAACGAGGTCATGCTCCCCGGGTTGACGGTGCCGTCCGGAAGCAGGGCATCCCACCTCTCCCAGATCGTCGTCGCGCCGTGCACGACCTGATACAACCATGACGGGCAGTCCTTCTCGAGCAGTAGGTCGTACGCGGTGTCGACGTGGCCGGTGAGGGTGAGGGCGTCGCAGACGAGCGGAGTGCCGACGAAGCCCGTCGCGATGCGGTTGCCGTCGGCATGGACGAGTTCGGCGAGACGGTCACCCGCTTTCGCGCGCTGGGCAGGGTCAGGGAGTAGATCGAACGCGATGGCGAGAGCGTAGGCGGTCTGCGCATCCGAGGTCATCAAGCCGTCGGGCTTCACATATGCGGCACGGAAGGCTGCTGCGACCTCCGCGGCGAGAGCGGCGTACCGGTCCGCATCCGCGGAACGGTCGAGCACGCGAGCCATGTCGGAGACGGCGCGCGCCGATCGCGCGAAGTAGGCGGTCGCGACCAAGTAGCGGTCGGTTCGCCCATTGCCCGGGTCCTGCGGAGGAGCTGCGGGGTCGAGCCAATCGCCCAACTGGAAGCCCTCGTTCCACAGCCGGTCGGGGCCGGCGACCAAGTCGATCTTGTCGACCCATCGCCGGGCACTCTCGAACTGGGCGGCGAGCACGCCGACGTCGCCGAATCGCTGATGGAGCGTCCAGGGCAGCAGCGTCGCGACGTCACCCCAGGCGGCGCCGGGCCGGATCGGATCCCACACCCTGTGCGTGGGGATGACGGGGACGAACCAGGGGACGGTGCCGTCGGGCAACTGGTCCGCCTCCACATCGCGGAGCCAGCCGGAGAGCATCCCCGAGACGTCGAACAGTGTCGACGCGGTCGGGCCGAACACCTGGATGTCGCCCGTCCACCCCACGCGCTCGTCGCGCTGCGGGCAGTCGGTCGGGATGTCGACGAAGTTCCCCCGCATGCCCCAGACGACATTGCGGTGCAGCTGCTCGACCAAGGGATCCGAGCAGGCGAACCAGCCGGTGCGCTCGAGGTCGGTGTGCAGCACGCGCGCGGTGAGCGCGCCGGCGGCGGCATCCGCATCGAGGTCGCCCGGCCAGCCGTCGATCTCGACGTAGCGGAAGCCGTGGAACGTGAAGCGCGGCTCCCACTCCTCGCCGTCGGGGCGCCCGGCCAGCGTGTAGTGGTCGGTGGAGCGGGCGCTGCGCAGAGGACGCGTGTAGATCTCGCCCTCCTGCAGCACCTCGGATGTGCGGAGCGTGACGGTCGAACCCCGCGGTCCCGTGACGCGGATACGCACCCGCCCGACCAGGTTCTGACCGAAGTCGAGGATGCGTGCCCCGCTCGGTGAGGTGAGCACGGCGAGGGGCGCGACGTCTTCGGTCACTCGGACGGGCGGTCCGGTCGGCGCCACGAGCGTGCGCGGGTCGCGATCGCGCACGGTGACCGGCATCCAGCCACCGTCGTCGAAGGCGGCGGTCGACCAGGCCGGCACCTCCTGTCGCGCGTCGTGGTCCTCCCCGTCGTAGATGCCGGAACGGAGGATGGGGGAGGGCGCGCCCTTCCAGGCGTCGTCCGTCGAGAGGGTCTGACGTGTTCCGTCGGTGTAGGTGATCTCCAGCTGGCCGAGGAACGACAGGTCCCGCCCGAAGACGTTGCGGTGACCGCCGCGCCAGCCGAGCCGACCTCGATACCAGCCGTCGCCGAGCCAGGCTCCGAGCGCGTTCTCGCCGTCGCGGAGCATGTCCGTCACGTCGTACGTGTAGTACCGGAGTCGCTCGCGATAGGCCGTCCAGCCCGGTGAGAGCGTGTCGGAGCCGACGCGGATGCCGTTGATCTCGGCGTCGTAGAGGCCGTGCGCGGTGGCGTACAGCCGCGCGCGGGCGATCTCGCCGTCGACACGGAATCCCCGCCGCACCAGCGTCGCCCGGCGGGCATCGCTCTCCGGGTTCTCATCGAGCTCCAGCCCGACCGGCCTCGCGGACCAGTCCTCCGGGTGCAACAGACCCGTCTCCAGCCACGTCTCCGGGCTCGGATCAGACCAGCCGCCGTCGGCACCCTGCACCGAAACGCGTACGGCGACGCGTTCGCGGGAGTTGAGCGCGCGGCCCGGCCAGGGGACCAGCACCTGCTCGGCGGAGGCGACCTCGACGGTCTCGTCGTCGTCGGCGTGGACAACGGTCACCGCATAGGACTGCTGTTTCCAGTCGGCGGGAGCGTCGCTGAGCGTCCAGCTCAGTCGCGGGCGCGATTCGCCGATGCCGAGTGGCTCCCGGTGGTGTTCGATGCGCGGCGCGGAGACGGTCGTCATGGTGTTCATCCTTGCGGATGGCCCCTCCTCGCGCCCGCTCTGGCCTCAGGCCGTCGTCTCCCGGCGGGGTCGATGCACGTCCTTCGCGCTCGGTATCCCCTTCGAGAAGAGGAGCGAGAGGAGGCTGATCAGGATCAGCCCGAAGAAGGCGATGCGCAGCGACGACAGCTGCGAGTCGCGGTAGACCGTCGCGAGGGTGTCGGCATCCGCGTCGCTCAGGCCGGCGTCCTCGGCGATGGCGGCGACGTCCGCGGCGGGGACGATCGTGACGCCGTGCTCTGTCGCGGTCGCCACGGTCGTCTTCGTGGCGTCGGGCAGATCGCTCGCCGCGACCCCCGACGCGAACGACGTCGACAGTGCGCCGATGAGGATCGAGCCGATGAGCGCTGTTCCCAGCGATGAGCCGAGGTTCTGGAACACGCCCTGGAGGCCTCCGACCTCGCTCGTCTCCTTCTCGGTCACACTCGACATGTTGACGTTGCCGAGCTGCGAGGCGAGCAGACCGAGCGCCGCGCCGGCGAGGAACATCCCGGTGGCGAAGAATCCGCTGCGCAGATCGCTGGTGGCGGAACCGAGCAGGATGAGCGCGCTGACGACGAGCACCAGTTGACCGATCCGCACGATCGTCCGCGGCGACAGCATGCGCGAGAGCCGGGTGCCGACGATGGAGAACAGCACGAGGGCGATCGACAGCGGGAAGATCCGGATGCCGGTCTCCAATGCGTCGAGACCGAGCGTCATCTGCAGGTACACCGGCACCATGAAGAACAGGCCGGCCGTCACCGCGTATTGCGCGCCGAGCACTGACAGTCCGCTGCGGAGGGCGGTGATCGAGAACATCCCCACGTGCACGAGGGGCGCCCGCCCCGCGCGCTCGAGGCTCCGCTGCCGGGAGAGGAACAGTGCGAGCAGCACGAGCCCGAGCACGATGAGCCAGGCGGCGGGGGAGATGCCGAGCGGAGCGACGGAGACTCCGCCGATCTCGGGAGGGTTGAGCGGCAGGACCCACCCCCAGGTCTTGCTCTGCAGCATCCCGAACACGACCGTGACGAGTCCGACGGACGACAGCGCGACGCTGAGGATGTCGATACGCACACTCTGCCTCGGGGTCGGATCCGTGACGATCCGTGCGCACAGCACGACGCCGATCATGATGAAGACCTCAGCAACGAAGACATAGCGCCAGTCGAGGTACGTCGTCACGAATCCACCGATCAGGGGTCCGGCCGCGACGGCCGCGCCCGACACGGCGCCGATGATCGCGAACGCCGTGATCCGCTCGCGACCGCCGTAGTTGTCCGCGACGAGCGCCGCGATCGCCGGGATGACGAGCACGGCGCCGAGCCCTTCGACGATCGACCAGCCGAGGAACAGGAACTGCACGTTCGGACTCAGAGCCGTGATCAGCGATCCCACTCCATACACGCACGACCCGATCACGAACGCTCTGCGGCGCCCCCACACATCGCCGAGCTTCGCCCCCAGCAGCATGAACGCGGCCATCGTGAGCGTGTAGAAGGTGATGGCCCCCTGCATCGCGGCGACGGTGGTGTCGAGGTCGGACACCACGGTCGAGATCGACACGTTCATCACGGTGCCGTCGAGCACCATCACGAACTGCGCGGAACCGAGGACCGCGATGACGCCCCACTTCTTCATGAAGACTCCTTCGACAGCGCAGCGGTGGCGATCGCGCCGGCGCCGCGCATGATCCGCGCGACGGCGGTGATGAGGAACAGCTGACCGGTGATCGCCTCCGCGACCGCGACCGCCTGAGACGTCGCATTCGCGGGAACGAGGTTGCCGTAGCCGGTCGTGGTGAGGGTGGTGAACGAGAAGAAGAGCTGGTTGGCGAGTGAATCCTCGTCCGGGCCGCCGAACATCGGCTCGGGGGAGACGAGGGCGAGCAGATTGAAGACGAAGGTGAAGAACAGGCCGACCAGCACATAGGCGGTGACGGCCGCCAGCAGAGCCTCGGCATTGAGCCCGCGGCGCTTCACCTGGTCCCCGATGATTGCTACGGGGGACGCGAGCAGCGCGATCATCGTCGCCGCGGAGAACGCGATGTCGAGGATGTGCCCGCTGGCACCGACGAGTGTCGCGACGATCGCGGCCACCCCGGCGGCCGACAGGATCACCCACGCCACGTGCTGCACCACGCGGGGTGCGGCGGTGACCCGGAAGACCACGGCGACCGTCATGAGGGTCACCAGAAAGGCCCACGGGTTCGGGTTCAGGCCACGCTGCGCGGCGCACAGCGCATACGAGACGACGACCAGCGCGGCGACGACCGCATACCCGGATGCCCCGCTGAAGAGCAGGTCGGGGCGCCGCTCCTCGATGCGGGACCTCGCTGTCCGTGCGGAGGCGCTCACCGTCCCGGCTCCCCGGAACCCATCGTCGGCAGTCGCCCGGAGGCGCGGGCGGCGAGGAGCGCCGCGTAGTCCTCCTCGTTCTGATCGGCATAGGAGTCGGCGAAGGCGCAGATGGCGTCCTCGAACGCCCGGCCCCGGCCGAGGTAGCCGGCGACCTCGAGGCGATCCCCGCTCCGAGCGTGCCCGCGCGCGAGGGTCTCGCCGCAGATGCGTGCGTACAGGGCTGCTCCTCGTGGAGACATCGTGTCCGGATCGATTCCGCCCTTCCAATCGTGGAGCTGGCGCACGTAGAAGTCGCGCGTGATGCCGTCGGCGCCGGTCGCCTGCTGCCAGCCGAGGAAGAGGTCACTGGCTGCCTGCATGAGCCGTTGCCCGCGCACGACGCGCTCGCCCTCGGTCTCATGAGCGCCGGGACCGAGGAAGCGTTCGAGCACCGACGGCTGCGCGGTTTTCGCCTGCAGCAGCAGGGGGTCGCTGTCATCCCTCCCGCTGAGCAGGATCACCCATGCCCGCGTGCCGACGCTGCCGATCCCGCCGACGGTCCTGGCCATGTGCCGGTAGCGGTACTCGGAGATCGGATGCCGATCGCCCGGCAGCGTGTCCTGATACGCCGCGAGGAGATCGCGCATGATGCCGACCTCGTCGAGATCCTGAACGGCTCCGGGGAGGAGATCTTCGACGGGCGTCACCAGTGGTGGGTTCGGGATGATCCGCAGCTGTCCGTCCTGCACGTGCACGAGTTTCGCGAACGATCTCATCCGGTCGCGCTTGCGCGCCTTCTTGATGGCGGCATCGCGCCGCGCGACGGTCTCGTCCTCGGCTCTTCCGCGGTCGCGCTCCGCCCGGATCCGACGGCGTGCGCTGTCGGCGTCGAACCGGTCGTACCAGGCGTCGAGGACGTGGGCATCGGCGGCCCGCCGCATCGCCTTCCGGTACCCGACGATCGACGCGCGGACGCAGGCGTCGATCTCCTCCGTCGAGAAGCCGCGCTGCCGCCCGGCCACCGCGAAGCTCGTCGCCAGCCGTTTGAGATCCCACTCGAACGGCCCCGGGAACGTCTCGTCGAAGTCGTTCATGTCGAAGATCAGTCGACGCTCCGGGGTGCCGAACAGGCCGAAGTTCGACAGATGCGCGTCGCCGCACAGCTGCACGGTGATGCCGGTGTGCGCGGCGGTGGCGAGGTCGGACGCCATGAGCAATGCGGACCCGCGGAAGAAGGCGAAGGGCGACGCGGACATCCGCTCGTATCGCAGCGGCACGATGTCGAGATCCCGGGTCGTGGCCTGCCCCTCGAGCAGCGCGACCGGGTCGGGGCGGTCAGCAGACGGGTGCCAGGGGCCCTGCCGCGAGCGGGGTGCGCGGGTGCGCGCGTCGCGTCCCCGGTTGCGTCTGAGGACGAACTCCGGCGCGACCGCATCCGGCGCCGCGAAGTCGTCGCGCCCGTCGGCGTTTCGGTCACCGGCCATGTCGCACCTCGCACCCGTCTGATGACGGCGCGGGATCCGGGTGACCGGGGCGGATCCCCGGGGTCGGGTGCGGGCGGCGTCGCATCGCTCATCGTGGCAGTGCATGACGGACTCGACGTGGTGCACGTCACCCTTTTCGGGCGAGGAGCGCGGGGACGGAGCGGCTCGCCCTAGGCGTCGCTGGTCGTGGCGCGCTTCGCGCTCGCGCCCCGCATGATCCGCGCGACCGCCGTGATCAGGAACAGCTGACCGGTGATGCCCTCGGCGATGGCGACCGCCTGCCCGCCGGTGCCGACCGGCACGAGATTTCCGTAACCGGTCGTGGTGAGCGCCGTGAAGGAGAAGAACAGTTGGTTGCCGAGCGAGTCGAGACTCTTCTCGCCGAACAGCGGATCGGCCGAGATCTGCGACATCAGGTTGTACACGAAGGCGAAGAACATGCCGACGAGGATGTAGGCGGTGATCGCCGCCAGCAGGGCCTCCAGGTTGAGGCCGTGTCGGGTCACCTGGTGGGCGATGATGGCCCAGGGGGCGACGAGCAGCGCGATCATCGACGCGGCCGAGAGCGGGATGGCGAGCAGTGGGCCGCTGAGCCCGAAGAGATCGGCGACGACGGCGGTGATCCCGGCGATGGAGAGCACGACCCAGGAGACCCGCTGCACCAGGCGTCGGGCCCTGGTCACGTGGAAGACCATGGCGACCGTGGCGAGCATGGGGAGGAATGCCCAAGGGCTCGGGTCGGTGCTGGGCTGTATCGCGCACAGGCCGTACGACACGATGAGCAGGACGAGCACGATCCCGTACCCGAGCGCGCGGTCATCCCACCGGCGGCCGAGCCGACCTCGCAGGTGCTGTTCGTCCACCGCTTCTGTCCGGGGCATGTCGACTCCACTTCGGTGCGGTGGACGCGTCGTCCACGATGTGCGGCCAGTATCCCAGCGCCGGAGTGCATCCCCTCTCAGGGGGCGTGCGCGTCGGCCGGAAGGGGAACCGCGGCCCCGGTTCGAGACTGCCCGCCGAACCCGTTATGATGGCTGAGTGCATCCGATCTTCGGGTCGGATCCACGGAGACGTCGCATAGTCCGGCCGAGTGCACCACCCTGCTAAGGTGGAGTCCCCTCACGGGGACCAGGGGTTCAAATCCCCTCGTCTCCGCACTGTTCTTTTCATTCGCGGCCCCGGTCGTCTGTCGTTCACGGCAGACTCGAGAGCATGTTCCGCGACATCACGACCGTCGTCTTCGACGTGCTCGGCACCCTCGTCGACGAGCCCCGCGGTCTCCGCACCGCCATCGCCGAGGTGGGAGGCCCGGGCTGCGACTCCGAAGAGCTGCTCGGCATCTGGCAGGGTCACATCGAACGTGAGCAGGCGCGCATCGCGCGGGGCGTACGCGACTACGCCGATACCGAGACCCTCGATCGCGAGGCGGCTCTGCGGGTGGGCGCGGCTGCGGGAGTCGAGGGACAGGCACTCCTCGACCGGCTGGCCTCCGCGGCCGAGCGGCTTCCACCCTGGGATGACTCCGCCGACGGTGTCGCGCGACTCGCGCAGAGGTTCCGCGTGTTCGGGCTGTCGAATGCGACGACGAAGACGCTGCATCGGCTGGGAGCGCACGCGGGTCTGGAATGGGATCTGGCGCTCTCGGCGGACGCCGTCCGTGCCTACAAGCCGGTCCCCGAGGTCTACGCTCTGGCCGTGCAGGCGGCGGGCGGCGATTCGTCGCGAGTGCTGATGGTCGCGGCCCATGCCTGGGATCTGCGGGGTGCGCAAGCGGTGGGAATGCGCACCGCCTATGTGCGACGCCCGGTGGGAGACCCGCCGACTCCGTCAGACACGTTCGACGGTCGATTCGACGGACTTCAGCAGCTCGCCGACG
>NZ_JBLVOH010000164.1:0-2583 GCF_053543675.1 Microbacterium umsixpiens | reverse complement strand
GCGGATCGATCCTCTTCTCTCAGCAGCAGCTGCCCGTTCTCTCAGCAGCAGCTGCCCGCCGAGCGCGCACTGCCGATGGGCTCGACTTCCGTCGACTCGTCCGCGATGCCGAAGCGGATCAGCGCGCGCGGGTCGAAATGGTCATCCGGTGGTGCGACATCGGGTGCCGCTGTGTGGAGAAGGCTGAAGTCGGCCGCAGCGCCCACCACCAGCAGGGCCCCGACCGGGAAGCAGTCGATCACGAGGTGGAACTCGTCATCGCGCTGCTGCACGGTCATCCCGGTGATCGACCAGGCCGTGAACTCATCCGCCATCGGCGTGCAGCGCCAGCTCTGCT
This sequence comes from Microbacterium umsixpiens, assembly GCF_053543675.1. Classification (NCBI taxonomy): domain Bacteria; kingdom Bacillati; phylum Actinomycetota; class Actinomycetes; order Micrococcales; family Microbacteriaceae; genus Microbacterium; species Microbacterium umsixpiens. The sequence goes on along the minus strand of NZ_JBLVOH010000164.1, from coordinate 2,246 downwards.
GCTCCACGCCGGTCACCCGCAACAGTGCAGTGGTGCCGCGCAGACGTGTCGACTGCCCCAGTTCCAGGAGCACGCCGACAGTCCCGCCGAGCACATCGACGAGGATCCGTGTGATCTGGGAGCCCACCAGCGCATCATCCGTCAGGAACGGATTCTCCCCGTCCGGGAGTGGCGGAAGCGCGCCGGGTACGCCGATGAGCAGGTCGTTCACGTTCATGGCTATTCGCTCTCCCCAGAGATCCCCCGACCGTTCGAGAGTATGTGATCGCGGTTCACAAATTCTGAACGCCGAATGTGAAGGGGCACCAGGGGTGCGGGGCGACGCCGACGAGGTGTGCTGCGTTCGTCGTGGCCCTCCGGTAGTCTCACCGGCATGGCCACCGCATCGACGCAGACCCATAAACGCGAGGCTTTCGGCTCGCGGAACGTGTTCATCCTGTCGGCGATCGGATCTGCGGTCGGCCTCGGGAACATCTGGCGGTTCCCCTATGTCGCCTATGAGGGCGGCGGTGGGGCCTTCCTCATCCCCTATCTGTGCGCGCTGCTGACCGCCGGCATCCCGCTGCTGTTCTTCGACTACGCGATCGGGCACCGGTTCCGCGGGTCGGCGCCACTCGCCTTCCGCCGCATGCACCGGGCGGCCGAGCCCCTCGGCTGGTGGCAGGTGCTGATCTGCGTCGTGATCGCGGTGTACTACGCGGTGATCATCGCGTGGGCGGCCATGTACACCTGGTTCTCGGCCCAGCTCACCTGGGGGCCGGGGAACGAGAACGACTTCTTCTTCATCGACTTCCTGCGGTCGGCGGACGTCGCGGAGGTCGGCGTCTCGACCGAGTTCGTGCCGCAGGTCGGCATCCCCCTGGTCGTGGTCTGGCTGATCGTGATCGTGATCATGGCGCTCGGCGTGAAGCGCGGCATCGGCCGCGCGAACATGATCCTGATGCCGTTGCTCACCGTGATGTTCGCGATCCTCGTGGTGCAGTCGCTCTTCCTCCCCGGTGCGATGGAAGGTCTGAACGCGTTCTTCACCCCGAACTGGGAGGCGCTCGCCGACCCGGGCGTCTGGGCCTCCGCCTATGGGCACATCTTCTTCTCGCTGTCGGTCGCCTTCGGCATCATGGTGACCTATTCCTCTTATCTCAAGCGCAAGACCGACCTCACCGGATCCGGGCTGGTCGTGGCGTTCGCGAACTCCGGCTTCGAGATCCTCGCCGGTATCGGCGTCTTCGCCGCACTCGGGTTCATGGCGCAGGCACAGGGGACCGAGGTCGCCGGCGTCGCGTCCTCGGGCATCGGGTTGGCATTCATCGCCTTCCCGACGATCGTCTCGCAGGCCACCGGGGGCTCGATCATCGGCGTGCTGTTCTTCGGGGCGCTCGTGTTCGCGGGGGTCACCTCACTCATCTCGATCCTCGAAGTGATCGTCGCCGCGCTGCAGGACAAGCTGGGCTGGGCGCGCGTGCGCACGACGCTCACGGTGGCCATCCCGCTCGCGATCGTCTCGATGGCGCTCTTCTCGACGACCACGGCTTTGTCGGTGCTCGATACGGCGGATGCCTTCGTCAATGCGTTCGGCATCATGGCCGTCGCGCTGGTGGCGGTGATCATCGTGGCGTGGCTGCTGCACAAGCTCCCGGTGTTCGTCGAGCACCTCAACCGCCGCTCCAGCTTCCGGGTCGGACTGCTCTGGAAGCTGCTCGTCGGCGTGCTTGCGCCGCTGGTGCTCGGTTACCTGCTCGTCAGCGAGCTCATGACGAAGATCAATGAGCCGTACAGCGGGTATCCGGGGTGGTTCCTCGCGATCTTCGGCTGGGGCATGGTGATCGCCCTCGTCGTGCTGGCGCTGCTGCTGTCGGCGCTGCCGTGGAGCGGACGCTCGCACGCGAAGGACGACCCGGAGTACGACGAGTTCCTGGCCGAGGAGCAGTACGAGCCGGATGCGGAGACGTCGGCTGTTCCGATCGTCGCGACGCCGGAGAAGGGAGAACGCGCATGACCACGACAGCGATCGTCATGATGATCATCGCCATGGTCACGATCTGGGGCGGCCTCGTCGCCGCGATCGTGAATCTCGCCCGTCATCCCGAGGCCGCCGAGAACGAGCCGGCACCGCCCGTCGAGCTGTGACCGCGCACTGACGGCGAGCCGATCGCATCCGACCGGAGAAGTCGGGTGCCGGCGGCCCGGGCGCGGCGACGATGGTGGGGAAAGGAGGACCTCATGATCGGAACGCTCAACGCCCTGGT
>NZ_JBLVOH010000163.1:47734-54372 GCF_053543675.1 Microbacterium umsixpiens | reverse complement strand
ACCCGAACACCACGCTGCCGCCGAACAGCAGGGCGGCGGCGGCACCCGCGAACGACAACTCGCTCACGCCGTGCACCGCGAACGCGAGGTCGCGCTGCATCACGAAGACGCCGATCAGTCCGCCGACGATGCCGAGGACGGCACCCGCGATGATCGAGTTCGACAGCAGGGCGACAAGCTCGCCGTAGTCCTGGAACGAGAAGACGTCGCTCCAGTCGACCAGGGGCCTCATGCCGCTCCTCCGTGCTCGTGGTCGCCGTGGTCGTGGTGCGGCTCGGCATCCGGAACACCGACGACGACCAGCCGGTCGCCCGCGCGGAGCACGAACACCGGGGTGCCGTAGAGGTCGCTGAGCACGCGGGTCTGCAGCACCTCATCGGGAGTGCCCAGGAGGAACCGGCCGCCCGCGATGTAGAGGATGCGGTCGACACGGCCGAGGATCGGGTTGATGTCGTGCGTGACGAACAGCACTGCGGCCTCGCGCTCGCGGCGCTGGCGGTCGATGATGTCGGTCACGGCCAGCTGGTTGGCCAGGTCGAGGTTCGACAGTGGCTCGTCGCACAGCAGCAGCGCCGGCTCGTCGGCGAGGGCCTGACCGACCCGCAGCCGCTGCTGCTCGCCACCCGAGAGCAGGCCGACGCGACGATCGGCGAAGTGCGAGGCACCGACCGCGTCGAGCAGCCGGTCGACCTTGGCGCGGTCGCCGCGATGCGGGATCGGGAACCCGAACCGGCTTCCGCTGACGCCGAGGCCCACCAGGTCGCGGGCTCGCATGCTGGTGTCGGGGGCGAGGTTGCGCTGCTGCGGGATGTAGCCGATGCGGGAGTTCCCGCGGTGCACGGGCTCCCCCGCGACACGGATGGACCCCGAGGAAAGCGGCTGCAGACCGAGGATGCTGCGCAGCAGCGTGGTCTTGCCCGACCCGGACGGGCCGAGCACCGCGATGAACTCACCGGGCTGCACCGTCAGGTCGAGCCCTGACCAGAGTTCGCGATCCCCGCGCTGGAGTGCGGCGTCGGTGATCTCGAGGACCGGAGCGCCCCCGCTCACGGCTGGACGGCGGCGGCGAGGCTCTTGATCGCGTCACTCATCCACTCAGAGTACGACGATCCGTCCTCGAGCAGCTCCGTGAAGGCGACGACGGGGATGCCGGCATCCTTCGCGGCCGCCTCCACCCGCTCGGTCTCCGCTCCTCCGGTCTGCGCGTTGGTCAGCAAGGCCGTGGCCTGTCCGTCTTCGATCACCTTCAGCGCCTCGAGCAGCACGGCGGGAGCCACATCGGTACCTTCCTCGACCGACTCGGCGAACCCTTCGGGCGTGACGTCGGTCAGGCCGGCCGCGGCAGCGAGGTAACCGGGCAGCGGTTCGGTCATGAAGACCGTCGCCCCGGCGGCATCCGTCTTGATGGTCTCGAGGTCGGCCTCGAAGCCCTCCAGGTCGGCGACGATCTCATCGGCGTTGGCGGCGAACTCCTTCGCGCCGTCGGGATCGAGCTCGGCCAGCTCGTCGGAGATCGCCTCGACGACATGGATCATCGTGTGCGGGTCGAACCAGACGTGCTCGTTGAAGCCCTCGATGTGGTTGTGCCCCTCGTGACCCTCTTCGCCCTCGGCGTGATCGTGGTCGTGGGACTCTTCGTCGGCGTGGTCGTGCTCGGCCTCGTCGTGCCCCTCGTTGCCGGGGAAGTCGTGCGAGAACTCGACCGCCGTGACGACGTGCGGGTCCTTCGCGTCCTGCAGCAGGGTGTCGACGAAGGCGTCGTAGCCGCCGCCGTTCTCGATCACCAGGTCGGCCTTCTGCACCGTGAGGCGATCGCGCGCGGTCGCCTCGTAGGAGTGCGGGTCCTGCGAGGCCGAGGTGATGAGCGACTCGACCTCGACGCGGTCGCCGCCGATCTGCGCGGCGATGTCGCCGTAGACGTTGGTGCTCGCGACGACCGTGATGGTGCCGCCGTCGCCCTCTCCCGCTGCCGGGGTGGTGGAGCATCCGGCCAACGCGAGGGCGGCGACGGATGCGAGGGCGAGGACGACGACGGGCTTCTTCATGCCTTCACTCTAAACGCTAATGAGAACCATTATCAAGTTGAGCCGGATGCCGTGTCCCGGGCTCGACGCCGCGGGCTCACTCGACCAGCAGCGCGGGCTCCTCGAGCACGGAGGCGACGTCGGCGATGAAGCGGCTCATGCCGTCGCCGTCGATCACGCGGTGGTCGAACGATCCGGCGACCGTGGTCACCCAGCGCGGGCGCACCTCGCCGTCGACGACCCACGGCTTCTGGCTGATGGTGCCCATCGCCACGATGCCGGCCTCGCCGGGGTTGATGATCGGGGTGCCGGCATCCATCCCGAACACACCGATGTTGGTGATCGTGATCGTGCCGCCCTGCTGATCGGCCGGCGGCGTCTTGCCCTCGCGGGCCGTGAGCGTCAGGCGGTTCAGCGCCCGCGCCAGGTCCTTCATGCTCAGGTCCTGCGCGTCTTTGATGTTCGGCACGAGCAGGCCGCGCGGGGTGGCGGCGGCGATACCGAGGTTCACGTAGTGGCGCACGGCGATCTCGGCGCCGGCATCCGTCTCGATCCAGGCGGCGTTCACCATCGGGGTGCGACGAGCCGCCCAGATCACGGCCCTGGCCACGATCAGCAGCGGCGAGACCTTGATGTCGGCGTAGTCGGGCGAGGCCTTGAGGCGCTTGACGAGTTCCATCGTGCGGCTCGCGTCGACCTCTTTCCACACCGTCACGTGCGGAGCCGAGTACGCGCTCTGCACCATGGCAGAGGAGGTGGCCTTGCGCACACCCTTGACCGGGATGGACTCGGTGCGGTCGTCGCCGGCGGCGGACGGACGGGTCGCCGAGAGGCCGCGGGCGAGTCCGGCTGGAGCGGCCTGCGGCGCGGGCACGGTCTCTTCACGGACGTCGCCCCACTCCGGCGTCTCGATGTTGCGGAAGACACTCGCCTGCGAGGCGTGCTTGACCACGTCGTCCCGGGTGACCTCGCCGTCGGCACCGGTCGCGGCGACCGCGGTGAGGTCTACGCCGAGGTCGCGCGCGAGCTTGCGGATCGGCGGCTTGGCGATCACGCCCACCGAGGAGCGGACCGGGCGCTCGGCCGGGCGCTTGCGGCGCGAGGTGGCACCACCGCCCGTCCCGTAGCCGACGAGCACCGAGCCGCCGCCCTCCTCCGGCGCGGGGGCCTCGGCCGTCGCGACGACGCCGGGGCCGACATCGTCACGGGCATCCGTCATGAAGGTGATGATCGGCGCACCGACCTCGACCGTCGCTCCCTCGGCGACGAGCAGCTCGCCGACGACGCCCGCGTGCGGAGACGGCAGCTCGACGAGCGACTTGGCCGTCTCGATCTCGCAGATGACGTCGTTGATCGCGACCGTGTCACCCGGAGCGACCTTCCAGGCGACGATCTCCGCCTCGGTCAGGCCCTCCCCGACGTCGGGGAGGTTGAAGTTCTGCGTGCTCATGACGAGTCCTTTCGGCCGAGCGGGCGGTCAGTAGGCCAGGGAACGGTCGACGGCTTCGAGGATGCGGTCCGCATCCGGGAGGTACACGCCCTCGAGCTTCGCCGGCGGGAACGGGGTGTCGTACCCGGAGACGCGAAGCACCGGCGCCTCGAGCGCGTAGAAGGCGCGCTCCATGACGGTGGCCGCGATCTCACCGCCGATGCTGGCGAAGCCCTGGGCCTCCTGCGCGTAGACCATGCGCCCGGTCTTGCGGATCGAGTCCAGGATGGGCTCGTAGTCGACCGGAGAGAGCGAGCGCACGTCGACGACCTCGCAGCTCGTGCCCTCGGCTTCGGCGAGCGCGGCGGCCTGCAACAGTGTGGTGACCATGGCGCCATGTCCGACGAGGGTCACGTCGCTGCCCGTGCGGACGACGCGCGAGGAGTGCAGCGGCACGGCGGAGGCGTCGAGGTCGACCTCGCCCTTCTGCCAGTAGCGGCTCTTCGGCTCCATGAAGATCACGGGGTCGTTCGACGCGATCGCTTCCTGGATCATCCAGTAGGCGTCGTTGGGCGTCGACGGCGACACCACGCGCAGTCCGGGAGTGTGCGCGAAGTACGCCTCCGGGCTCTCCTGGTGGTGCTCGACCGCGCCGATGTGCCCGCCGTAGGGGATGCGGATCACGATCGGCATGCTGAGCGCGCCCTCATGCCGGTTGGTGAGCTTCGCGAGCTGCGTGGTGATCTGGTCGAACGCCGGGAACACGAATCCGTCGAACTGGATCTCGATGACCGGGCGGTAGCCGACCATCGCCATGCCGATCGCGGTGCCGACGATCCCGGACTCGGCGAGCGGGGTGTCGAGCACCCGACGGTCGCCGAAGTCGCGCTGCAGGTGCTCGGTCACACGGAACACTCCGCCGAGCTTGCCGATGTCCTCGCCCATGAGCAGGACCTTCGGGTCGTTCTCCATCGCCTTGCGCATCCCCGCGTTCAGGGCCTTGCTGAGCGGCATCGTCTCGAGGGTCATCGGGTTTCTCCTTCGAACGACGCCTCGTACTGCGCGTGCCAGGCCTTCTGCTGATCGATCAGCGGATGCGGTTCGCTGTACACGTGGTCGAACATCTTGCCGACGCTGGGGGGTCCGAGCTCGACGCTGCGGGCGCGAAGGTCTTCCGCGGCATCCGCCGCCTCGGCCTCGACATCGGCGAACAGCTGCGCGGATGCACCGCGGTTCTCGAGGAACGCACGCATCCGGACGATCGGGTCACGACCGGCCCAGTACTGCTCCTCGTCGCTGCCGCGGTATTTCGTCGGGTCGTCGCTCGTGGTGTGCGCGCCGAGGCGGTAGGTGACGGCCTCGATCGCCTGCGGGCCCTTGCCGCTGCGGGCCTCGTCGAGTGCCACCCGCGAGACGGCGTAGCTGGCGAGCACGTCGTTGCCGTCGACGCGGACGCTCGGGATGCCGTAGCCGGCGCTGCGCTGCACGAGCGGCACACGCGACTGCGTCGACACCGGCACCGAGATCGCCCAGTGGTTGTTCTGCAGGAAGAAGACGGTCGGCGCCTGGTAGCTCGCGGCGAAGACCATCGCCTCGTGCACGTCGCCCTGGCTGGAGGCGCCGTCGCCGTAGTAGACGATGACGGCCTCGTCGCGGTCGACCTCACCCATGCCGGTGCGCCCGTCGAACACGAGCCCCATCCCGTAGCCGGCGGCGTGCAGCACCTGCGAGCCGAGCACGAGCGTGTAGAGGCGCGTGTTGCCGTTCTTCGGGTCGGTCGGGTCCCACCCGCCGTGCGAGACGCCGCGCATCAGCTTGATGATGTCGACGGGGTCGACGCCGCGGATGCGGGTGACGGCGTGCTCGCGGTACGAGGGGAAGATCGTGTCCTGCGCGCGGGCCGCACGACCGGAACCGACCTGCGCCGCCTCCTGTCCGCGGCTCGGCGGCCACAGGGCGAGCTGGCCCTGTCGCTGCAGGTTCGTCGCCTGGGTGTCGATCGCGCGGATGACGACCATGTCACGGTAGAACTGCTCGAGCTCCGCATCGCTGATCGCCTCGATCAGGGGGAGATACCGCTCGGCGGCGGCGGACGGCGCGAACCGTCCGGTCTCGTCCAGAACGCTCACAAGGGGGGTCTCGGGGGTGGTCACGCTCTCACGCTACCCGCGTCGGCATGCCCGGTCACGCATACCTAGGACGCCCTTGTAACTGCCCGGAAGCCGGAGAAAACCGCGGAAAGCCGCGGCGAGCGCGGATCAGCGAACTGCGGCGGCGACCTCGAGCACGCGGTCGAGGGAGGCTTCCTCGCCGACGGAGATGCGGATGCCGTCGCCCGAGAAGGGACGCACGATGAGGTCGTTCTCGACGAACGCGGCAGCCACCTCGTCGGTGCGCTCGCCGGCCGGCAGCCACACGAAGTTGGACTGGGAGTCGGGGACGTCCCAGCCCTGCGCGCGGAGTCCTGCCACGAGACGGGTGCGCCGCTCGACGATGACGGCGACGCGCTCGAGCAGCTCGCCCTCGGCGTCGAGGCTCGCGATGGCGGCGTTCTCAGCAGCGGAGGTGACCGAGAGCGGGATGCCGGTGGTACGTGCGGCGTCCAGCACCTTCTCGTGGCCGATCGCGTACCCGATGCGGAGGCCGGCGAGACCGTAGGCCTTCGAGAAGGTGCGCAGCACCACGACATTCGGGTGCTGGTCGAACACGCGCTCGGCGAGACCGTCGACGGCATCCGGCGCGGTCACGAACTCGGCGTACGCCTCGTCGAGGATGATCAGGATGTCGCTCGGCACGCGCTCGACGAAGATCGCGAACTCGGCCGACGTGATGATCGGCCCGGTCGGGTTGTTCGGGGTGCACAGGATGATCGCGCGGGTGCGCTCGGTGACGGCATCCGCCATCGCGTCGAGGTCGTGGCGGGAGTCGGCGGTGAGCGGCACCTGGACCCCGGTCGCACCGGCGACCAGCGGAAGGCTCGGGTACGCCTCGAAGGAGCGCCAGGCGTAGATGACCTCGTCGCCGACGGAGGCGGTCGCGAGGATCAGCTGGTGCAGGATCGAGACGCTGCCGGAGGCGACGTGCACCTGCTCGGGGTCGACGCCGTAGCGCGCACCCAGGCGCTCGCGCAGACGACCGGCGGTGGCGTCGGGGTAGCGGTTGATCGGCGTCGTGTGCTGCAGCGC
>NZ_JBLVOH010000163.1:44268-47714 GCF_053543675.1 Microbacterium umsixpiens | reverse complement strand
CGAGCACCGACGGCAGCGGGTCGAACGGGTTCTCGTTGCTGGAGAGCTTGAACGCGTCGGGGCCGGCCTGCTTGCCCTGCCGATACGGCGCGAGGGCGGCGATGGCGGGGCGGATGCGGGGCAGGATCGGCTCGGTCACGGGTCGAGTCTACGAGGGTGACGGAGGCGGGGATGGCCCGGGATGGCCCTGTTCACGCGACATCTGCGGTGGTACCATTTTGGTATGGCGATGACAGTGCGACTTCCCGAAGAACTCGATGTACAGCTGAGTGAGCTGGCATCGCGACGACACACGTCCAAGCATGCACTCCTGATCGAGGCCGCAGATCGATTTCTCCGCGAAGAGGTGACGACAGAACAAGCGGTGACGATCGCCCGAGGCGTGGCCGACCGGTACGCCGATCTCCTCAAGAAGCTCGAAGACGCGTGACGCGGTACGTGGAGCTTCCGCACGCCGTGGGAGTCACCGAGGAACTGGGCCTCCACATCCGAGACATCGGGTTGCTCTCCTCGGCGCTAGCCAGGCCGTCGAGTTCTATGTTCGGCGTCGAGGCCTATCCGGATCTTGAGGTCAAGGCCGCATCTCTGCTGTCATCCCTGAGCCAGAATCACCCGCTGTTCGATGGGAACAAGCGCTTCTCCTGGGTTCTCACCCTGACGTTCCTCGAGATGAACGGTGTCCTCATCGATATGGACACGGAGCTTGCTTTCGACTTGATCCTTCGGACGGCACAGAGCAAAGCCAGCCTCGATGAGATCGCCGCCCTACTCCGCGACCATCGTCGCTGAAAACAGCAGTGGGTAACGACACCGCAGGCTGACTCTCGCCGGCGTCCGTGCGACACTGGTCGGACTATGCGCTTCATCATCCGCGTCGTCGTCAACGCCTTCGCCATCTGGGTCGTCACGCTGATCCCCGCCCTCCAGGTCACGATCAGGGCGTTCCCGCCCGGCGAGACCCTGCAGGTGGTGCTGACGTTGCTGGCGGTGGCCGCGATCTTCGCCATCGTCAACACGATCATCGGCACGGTCGTGAAGATCGTCGCGTTCCCGCTCTACATCATCACGTTCGGCCTGATCGGCTTCCTGATCAACGGATTCCTGCTGTGGCTGACCGCCTGGATCACGAGCGGCTTCGGCTGGGGCCTGACGGTCGGCGACTTCTGGTGGGGCGTGCTCGCCGCGCTCATCATCTCGGTGATCAACGGCATCTTCGGCTTCATCCTGCGCCCGCAGAAGAAGGCCGCCCGCCGCGACTGAGCCCGGCGACTGAGCCCGGCGACTGAGCCCGGCGATCACGCCGGAACGTCGAGGCGAAGCGGACTGATCCCGGCGAGGAATCCGAAGTCGCGGTCGCCGTGCAGGAGCGGGATGTCACGGCGAATGGCTATGGCGGCGATCAGGCAGTCGATCATGCTGCGGATCGGGTGGCCGTTGGCCGCCGAGGCTCATCGCGGTCACTGTTTCACCCGCGCGGCATGGAACTCGGTGCGTTCGATCTCGACGGCATCGCCGAGCTCCCGCCAGTACGCGTCGAGCGCCTCGGCACGCGGATCGGACGAGTCGTCCACCATCTGTGCGGTCTCGATGTAGGCCTCGAGCGCGTGCGGCTGCAGCGACAGGTCGAACACGCCGTCCTGCGGGTCGACCTCGCGTGTCGCGGTGAAGCTGTCGGGCGAACCGGTGCCCGTGGCCGATCCCCCCGCGGCGAGCTTGGCGACGACGTCATCGGAGTGTGAGAGCTGGATGAGAGTCTGGCCGTCGTCGAGCGACGACTCCTGCGGGCTTCCCGCCGTCAGCTGCATCGCGACGTCGTAGTCGCTCTCCATCGCGAGGTGCGCCGCGATCATCCCGCCCTGCGAGTAGCCCACGATGTCCACCCGGTCTCCGGGCTCTGCGCCCGCGGCGGCCAGCGCGTCGACGGTCGCCTGATACGACGCCGACCGCTGCCCCTGATAGAGCTCCAGGTTCGACTTCATGTCCCACGGATCCTCTTCGCCGCCCTCCCAGGGGACGGAGTTCTGCGTCCCTTTGACGTAGGTCACGTAGCGGGTCGCACCGTCGGCCATGGTGTACTTCTCGACCGCCACCTGCGCACTCGACGACGGCAGGCGCTTCAGTGCACCGGCCACGCCCTTCGGCGCACCGGCCGGGGTCGACGTGGCGGTCGGAGTCACCCGCACGGGATCGGCGGCCCCCGTGAGCCGGGCTCCCGACGACACCTTCCCGAGCGTGGATGTGAGGCCGGCGAATGCCCCGGCCAGGAGCAGCGACGGCAGCAGTCCGAAGACGCCCATCGGTTCGGGCACGCCTCCGTGGCGTCGCCCCGCCCAGTCGGCAATCAGCCAGTCGGCCATCACTCCGACGCGCGCGTCGCCGTCGAGGAGTCGATGGATACGCGCCCGAAGGGCACTCGCGCCCGCGCGATCCCCCAGGGCGAGAGCTTCGGCCTCCGCCCGAAGCTCCACCACTTCGAACGCGTCCGCCATCAGGAGGGTGCCCGCGCAGGCATCCTCGAGTTCGGCACGCAGCTCTCCGACACGCTCCCCGCTGCGATGCAGCGCACCGATATCGACCTGCGGGGCGGCCTCCGGCGCAGAGGCCAGGAGCGCACCCGCGCGGGCGATCGCGGCCCGAGCCTCTTCGCACTGCGTCGCCACCGTCTGCATCCGGGAACCGACATCGCGCAGCTGCTGGGTGTCGACGGCGATCACCCCGCCGTGCCCGATCTCCAGGCCGCTCATTCCGCTCCTCCGGCGTTCAGCTCCCACTGGCGCACGTGGAGATGCCCGCTCTCGGCGCCGCAGTCTTCACGCAGTCGCGCCAGCCGCTCATGCAGGGCGCGGAACCCCTCGGACTCCCAATCCGACGCATCGACGAGCGACACCAGCACGGCTCCCGCGTCTTCGATCAGCGAGATCGCCGAACCGATCTCGCGACTGGTCAGCATCCAGACCCAGCTGGCCTCGGAGGCGATGGCATGATTCTGCGCGAGGGAGTACATGCCCCTCAGCCTCTGGGTTCGACGGGTCCGGGCCCGACCGGATTCTCGCGGTCGGTGGAGAGAGGAAAGCCGGATCTCGGTGTGCAGAGAGGGCGCGCCTGAGCACCCCGCGCTGTGCAGGATCGTCGGAGGCGGGCAGAATGTATCTGTGACATCCCCGGATCCCTTCCGCGTGATCTTCGTCTGCACGGGGAACATCTGCCGCTCTCCCATGGCCGAGGTCGTCTTCCGCGACCTCGCCGAGCGGCAGGGACTCGGCTCGCGTATCGTCTCGCGCAGCGCCGGCACCGGCGACTGGCATCTGGGCGAGCGCGCCGACGACCGCACGATCGACTCCCTCGCCCGGCGCGGATACGACGGCTCTCGGCATCGGGCGCGCCAGTTCACCGCCGCGGCTTTCGCCGACAACGACCTCGTGGTCGCGCTCGACCGCACCCACGAG
>NZ_JBLVOH010000163.1:39851-44248 GCF_053543675.1 Microbacterium umsixpiens | reverse complement strand
TGGGGGTGGGGGCGCACGACGAGGACGAGGAGGGCAAGGTCACGCTGCTCCTCGCGTTCGACCCGGACGCCTCCACCCATGACGTCCCCGACCCGTACTACGCGGGGGCGGCGATGTTCGATTCGGTGCTCGGTATGATTGAGGCGGCGACTCGGGGCCTGTTCCGCCAGCTCGAACCCGCTCTCCGTCTCCCCCGCTCGCCCCGAACCTTCGGGGCCTCATCAGGAGGACTCCCCTGACTTTCCAGCCTTCGCTCCCGCCGCAGCCCCTGAGCCCTCTCGACGGTCGCTACCGCGGCGCCGTCACCGGTCTCGCCGACTTCCTCTCCGAGGCGGGACTCAACCGCGCACGGGTCGAGGTCGAGGTGGAGTGGCTGATCGCCCTCACCGACCGCTCGCTGTTCGAGACGACCCCGCTGTCGGATGCAGACAAGGAACGCCTGCGTGCGCTGTACCGCGACTTCGGGCAGGCCGAGATCGACTGGCTCGCCGAGAAGGAAGCCGTAACCCAGCACGACGTGAAGGCCATCGAGTACCTCGTGCGCGACCGCCTCTCGACGCTCGGACTCGACGCCATCGCCGAGCTCACGCACTTCGCCGCCACCAGCGAGGACATCAACTCCGCCTCCTACGCGCTCACCGTGAAGCGCGCCGTGGAGGAGGTCTGGCTGCCGGCCCTCGACACCGTGATCGCAAAGCTCCGCGAGCTCGCGGTCGAGCACGCGGATGCCGCGATGCTCTCCCGCACGCACGGCCAGCCCGCGACCCCATCGACCATGGGCAAGGAGATCGCGGTCTTCGCGTGGCGCCTCGAGCGCGTGCGCGGCCAGATCGCGGCATCCGAGTACCTTGCCAAGTTCTCGGGCGCGACCGGCACCTGGTCAGCGCACCTGGCGGCCGACCCCGACGCCGACTGGCCGACCATCGCCCGCGAGTACATCGAGGGCCTCGGACTCGGCTTCAACATCCTCACCACCCAGATCGAGTCGCACGACTGGCAGGTCGAGCTCTACGACCGCGTGCGTCACGCCGGCGGCATCCTGCACAACCTCGCCACCGACATCTGGACCTACATCTCGCTCGGCTACTTCGCGCAGATCCCGGTCGCCGGGGCCACCGGTTCGTCGACGATGCCGCACAAGATCAACCCGATCCGCTTCGAGAACGCCGAGGCGAACCTCGAGATCTCGGGTGCGCTGCTCGCCTCGCTCGGCCAGACCCTGGTCACCAGCCGCCTGCAGCGCGACCTCACCGACTCCACCACGCAGCGCAACATCGGCGTCGCGTTCGGGCACTCGCTGCTCGCCCTCGACAACCTGCGCCGTGGCCTCAATGCGATCTCGCTCTCGCGCGACGTGCTGCTTGCCGACCTCGACGTGAACTGGGAGGTGCTCGCCGAGGCCATCCAGACCGTCATCCGTGCCGAGGTCGTCGCCGGTCGGTCCACGATCACCGACCCGTACGCGCTGCTCAAGGAGCTGACGCGCGGCCACCGGGTGGGCGCCGCCGACCTCGCCGAGTTCGTGCAGGGGCTCGAGATCGGCGATGCCGCGAAGCAGCGCCTCCTCGCGCTGACTCCGGCCACGTACACCGGCATCGCCGAGCGCCTCGCCCGCTAACACGCGCACCCGCACCCGGTCCCGGTCCCGGTCCCGGTCCCGCCACGCAGGATCGCCGAGTGCACGGCTTGTTGCCGAGTGCACCGCCGATTCACGCAGGGTTCCCGTGCAGTCGACACGATCCCGTGCACTCGGCGACGGATGGCGGGAGCGGGCGCGGGGGAGCGGGAACGGACGCGCAGCGGGCTAGGACGCCGGCTCGCCGGAGTGGTCCTCGACCTTGTCCTTCGGCATGAACGCGGCGGCGAGCAGCGTGAGCAGGGCGGTCACGGCGACCGCGACGAACACCCAGACCGATGCGTGGATGATCGTGTCGGGGTCATCGGGGCCGGCGCCCTGCGCGATGGCCGCGTTCGAGATCGCCCCGAACACCGCAACTCCCACGGCGCTGCCCGCTGAGCGCGCGAACGCATTCATGCCCGTCACGGCTCCGCGCTCGCCCCACCCCACGGAGGACTGGGCGGCGATGAGGGTCGGCGCGGCGCTCCACCCGAGCCCGAACCCGAGGACGAACGCGATCAGCGACAGCACCCAGGGGTTCGGCCACGAAGACACCGACGCGAGGACGATCGCCGCGACCGAGGCGATGCTCATACCGATCAGAGTGGTGCGACGGAATCCGATGCGCAGATACAGGCGCCCCACGTTCGCTGCGGCGATCGGCCACCCGAGCGTCAACGCGGCGACCGCCAGACCCGACAGCAGCGGCGCGATGCCCAGCGAGCCCTCGAGGTAGGCGGGCGCGAAGCTGGTGACGCCGATCATGAGGGCACCCACCCCGAGCGAGACGAGGGTGGTGGTCAGGATCAGCGGTCGGGCCGCAAGGCGGAGGTCGACGATGGGCTCCGCGACCCGGCGTTCGACCATCGCGAAGAGGGCGAGAGCCACGATGCCGATCCCGAAACACAGCGCGCTCTGGACGGAGATCCACGCCCAGGCGTTGCCCCCCTCGAGCATCCCGAGGATCAGACCGGTCAACCCGACCGTGAGCAGCACGGCTCCGGCGTAGTCGATCCGGTGCCGCTCGGTCTGCTTCTGCTCCTTGTACTTGAGTTGCAGCATCCAGGCCGCGATCAGACACAGCGGGATGTTGACCCAGAAGATCCAGCGCCACGCGTCGAGCTGAGCGAAGACGCCGCCGAGCGCCGGGCCGACGACGGATGAGATCGCCCACACACTCGCGATGTACCCCTGCACCTTGGCGCGCTCGGCGACCGTGTAGATGTCTCCGACGATCGTCATGGCCATCGGCGCGACCGCGCCCGCGCCGAGCCCCTGGATGATGCGGAAGACGATCAGCGCGGGCATGCTCCACGCGAAGCCGCAGAGGATCGAGCCGAGGAGGAACAGGGCGATGCCGAGCAGGATGATCGGCTTGCGGCCGACCGTGTCGGCGAACCGGGAGTAGATGGGGACGCTCACGGCCTGCGCCAGCAGATACACCGAGAACAACCATGGGAACTGCTGATAGCTACCGAGATCGCGGACGATGCTGGGCACCGCGGTGGCGAGGATCGTGGCGTCGATCGCGATGAGCCCGGTCGCGAGCATCAACGCGCCGAGGATGGGGCCTCTCGGCGACCGGAGTCCGATGGAGGCGCGGTCGACGGAGGCAGTCACTTCAGGGACAAGCCCCGTGGCGCCGGGACTATTCCGACGAGTGCCGCGAAAGGCGCGGCCCCCTCGCCCGTCACGAGGACGACGTGCGGCCGGGCTCGTCGCCCTCCGCCTCGCCCTCGGGCTCCGGGTCGTACAGCACCGGACGGTCGATGGTCTTGGTGACGTCGGCCGGGTCGACCGCGAGGATCAGCATCGCCAGGATCAGCAGAGTGACGATGAACGCCCCTCCACCGACGACGAGCCCGAGCGCGATCGGCGTGAGCCCGTCGTAGGTGCCGTTCGCGATCGCCGTGTTCACACGCAGCGTGAAGGCCCCGGTGGAGACGAGCGTGACCACCATGGCGAAGACGCCGCAGCCCAGCGCGATCAGCAGCAGGTGCAGCGGCCGCAGGATGTCCCGACGGGTGGGCTTCTCGTCGCTCATCGCTCTCCTCCGTGCTCCGCAGGCGCGGTGCTGTCGTTCGATTCGGTGACCGCGGCGGCGGCATCCACCCGTTTCGGGGTGAGCCCGGCGATGCCGAGGAAGACCGCGACGATCGCCGCGTAGCCGCCGAACATGCCGACACCGAGGATGATGCCGGACAGCACGAACGTGCCGGCCTTCTCGATCGTGTACTCCTGCAGGAATCCGGCCGGGATCAGCAGCAGGACGATGCCCAGCAGCACGCCCAGCGCGCCGACGGTGATCGCGTCGCGCGAGAGCGGATCAGCGGTACGACGCGAGCGGATGCCGGCGAGGATCTCGATGCCGCCGCTCACGATCGCCCAGGAGGACACGACGATGAAGAACAGATCGTCGGATCGCCAGGCCGGGATGCCGCTCACGCCACCGGCGACGACGCCGAGCGCGGCGAGCAGGATGTACGACCAGCGCGAGCCCGCCGGGAGCACCAGCCAGGCCGCGAGCAGCTGCACGAGCGCGGTGGTGAAGACGAAGCCGCTGAAGACCGAGAGGCCGACAGGAGCGGAGTGGTCCGATGAGAACGTGATCATCAATGCGGCGACGGCGGCGAACAGCGCGCGCAGCAATTGCACGTGGCGCATGGTGAATGCGCGAACAGGGGCAGACATGACGGTCCAGAGTCCTCCGGGGTGTTCCTCCCAGTCTACGCGGGGGCGCGGAGTCGCAGCGCCCGCGGGCGTGCGGAGGAGGATTCGT
>NZ_JBLVOH010000163.1:36880-39814 GCF_053543675.1 Microbacterium umsixpiens | reverse complement strand
ATTGCCGGGCTTCACGACGTACGCAGCAAGGGGGGCATCACTGCGTCAGGCCGGTCTTCGCAGGGTCGGGCACCCTGCCTGCGATGACGGCCAAGTGACCCCACATGCCCACCCGGTCCCCTGAGGTGCACGCGTGCGGTCGTATGCTCACTTTAGGGCGGTGGTCTTCACATACCGGACGGGGGCTGTGATGAGTTACGAGTATGACGAACGCAGGTCCGTATCCGATGCCTTCGCGGCGGCCCTGCGCGACGCGATCAACGCGAGGCACGTGACCCTGTCCTGGCTGCATCAGCAGCTCAACATGCGCGGGAACCGCGTGTCGATGGCCACGCTGAGCTATTGGCGCTCGGGCGCGCGACGCCCGGAAGGTGCGCAGTCGCTCGCCGCGCTGGTCGACATCGAAGACCTCCTCTGCCTCGACGCCGGAGCGCTGCGCCGACACCTCGGGCCCACGAACCGGACCGGTCCCCTCGGACCCAACCAGTTCCCCCTCGACGAGGAGGAACTGGAACGTGCCGTCATGGTCGCCTTCGAGGCGCTGGGCGCGTCGTACCCCGACACCTCGCGCGAGCTGACGACGCACTCCGTGACCGACGTCGACGCCGACGGCAACGTCGCGTACAGCATCACCCGCAGCATCGTGCAGTCCACGATCGGCACGATCACGGCCATCCCGTTCCTCGAGATCACGCCGGGCGTGAGCACACCGGCACCGGTCCTGAGCGCCGTCTCGGGCGGACGCATCACCGCGCGGTACTCGCATCCCGACGGCGAGGTGCACGGAGTGCTCTTCGAACTCGACGTGCCCCTGACCGCACCGGACACGGCGATGGTCGAGTGGTCGGTGACGTATCCGCCCGACTACCCGCCGATGCGGGACACCGGTCACGCCCTGGCGCAGAAGGCCAGAGAGCTGCTGGTGTGGACTCGGTTCCACCCGGATGCCGTGCCGGACTGGTGCGAGGAGCGGGTCGAGACCCCGGAGGGCGTCACCGTGACGGACATACCGCTCACCCGCGGGACGTCGGTGCACCTGGTGCGCCGCGCATTCGGCCCCGGCGCGCTCGGGCTGCACTGGGGGTACGGCCCCCGCGAGGATCAGCCGGGCTGATCTCCCGTGGCGACCGGCCGGCCCGGAGTGTTGGACCACTGGCTCCACGAGCCGGGGAAGACTCGGGCGTCGATGCCGACCTCGTGCAGGACGAGTGCGGTGTGGGCGGCCGTGACGCCGGACCCGCAGTAGGCGGCGACCGGCGTGCCGGGTGTCACCCCGATCTCGGCGAAGGACGCCAGGATCGTCTCGCGGTCGAGGATCCGGCCCGCCGCATCGAAGTGCACGGGTTCGGGGAGGTTCCGCGCGCCGGGGATGTGTCCGGCGACCGGGTCGTACGGCTCCGACTCGCCGCGGTACCGGTCGGCCGCTCGCGCGTCGATCAGCACGCCAGACGCCGGGAATGCGGCAGCCTCGTCGATCGACAGCGCGTCGCCGCCGATCTCGTCGAGCACGACATCGCCGGGCTCGGGCGCCACATCGTCGGTCGCGACCTCGAACCCCTCGGCCTGCCAGCCCCGGATGCCGCCGTCGAGCACACGCACATCGACGCCGCCCTGACGAAGCAGCCACCAGGCGCGCGCCGCCGAGATGCCTGTGAAGTCGTCGTAGGCCACGACCGTGTCGCCCGCCCGGACGCCCCAGCGACGGGCCGCGGCCTGCAGCGTCGCCGTCGAGGGCAGCGGATGCCGCCCCTCCGAGGGATCGCCGTGAGTGGCGAGCTCCGTGTCCAGCGCGGCGAACACGGCACCGGGGATGTGGCCCGTCAGGTAATCGTCATGCCCGGCCTCGGGTCGATCCAGCCGCCACCGCACGTCGATCACACGCACGGGCGCATCGGCGTTCAGCAGGTCGTTCAGCTCGGATGCACTCACGAAGTCGCTCATCCTGCGAGGCTACCGAGTCTGCGGCAGCATCCGGTTCGGGGCCGTCTTCTCCCGTCACGATCCGCGCGACTATGCTCGATCCGGCAACGTCGAGAAAGGGCCAGCGATGCCCTCTCGTCTTCGGTGGATGCGGCTCCGCCCGCAGGAGGCCGCACTCATCGCGATCACCGCGGTGTGGGGCGGCACGTTCCTGCTCGTGCACTGGGCGATGGAGCACTCGGGGCCCTGGTTCTTCGTCGGCATCCGGTTCCTGATCGCGGGACTGATCAGCGTCGTCATCTTCCGCCGCGTGCTGCGCGGCATCCGCTGGCGTGATGTCGGCGCCGGCGTCGCGATCGGCGTCATGATCTACCTCGGCTACGGGCTGCAGACGCTCGGGCTGCAGACCATCGACAGCAGCACCTCTGCCTTCATCACGGCGATGTACGTGCCGCTGGTTCCGTTCGCGCAGTGGGCCGTGTTCCGCAAGCGACCGCCGGCCATGGCCTTCGCGGGTGCCGGGCTGGCGATCGTGGGGCTGCTGCTGATCGCCGGGCCCGACGCCTTCGCGCTCACCCTCGGCGCCGGCGAGATCGCGACCATGATCAGCACTCTGCCCATCGCGGCCGAGATCATCCTGATCAGCCTGTTCGCCGGGAAGATCGACCTCGGCCGCATCACCGTCATCCAGCTGCTGACCGCCGGAGTGCTGGGGCTGCTCACGATGCCGGTGGTGGGTGAGGGCGTGCCGGAGTTCTCATGGATCTGGGTCGGCTGCGCGGTGGGGCTGGGCGCGGCGAGCTGCCTGATCCAGCTGACCATGAACTGGGCGCAGAAGTCGGTCTCCCCCACCCGCGCGACCATCATCTACGCCGGCGAGCCGGTGTGGGCAGGGGTCATCGGGCGCATCGCCGGTGAGCGACTGCCCGCGACCGCGCTCATCGGCGGAGCGCTCGTCGTGCTCGGGATCCTCGCGAGCGAGCTGAAGCTCGTGCGGCGGCGAGCCGAGAGGGG
>NZ_JBLVOH010000163.1:32073-36844 GCF_053543675.1 Microbacterium umsixpiens | reverse complement strand
GCTCGACGACGTCAGACCGTGAGCAGCACTTTGGTGGCGCGACGCTCGTCCATGGCGCGATATCCCTCGGCGGCATCCTCGAGTGGGAGGGTGAGGTCGAACACCTTGCCGGGGTCGATCTTGCGGTCCCAGATGAGCTGGATCAGCTGGGGCAGGAAGCGCCTCACCGGCGCGGGCCCACCGTGCAGGTGCACGCCGGAGAAGAACAGCTCCTCACCGGGCAGTGCCACGTCGTGCGAGACGCCGACGTAGCCGACATGTCCGCCGGGGCGGGTCGAGCGGATCGCCTGCATCATCGACTCCTGCGTGCCGACCGCCTCGATCACCGAGTGCGCGCCGAGCCCGTTCGTGAGCTCCTTGATACGCGCCACCCCCTCGTCCCCGCGCTCTTCGACGATGTCGGTGGCGCCGAACTCACGCGCCAGTGCCTGCCGGTCGGCGTGCCGGCTCATCGCGATGATGCGCTCGGCCCCGAGTTCGCGGGCGGCGAGGATGCCCAGCAGTCCCACCGCCCCGTCACCGACGACCGCGACCGTCTTGCCGGGTCCGGCCTCGGCGGCGACCGCCGCGAACCAGCCCGTGCCGAGCACGTCTGATGCCGCGAGCAGCGAGGGGATCAGGTCGGCGTCGGGCTGCCCGGGCGTGACGACGAGCGTGCCGTCGGCGTGCGGGATGAGCGAGTACTCGGCCTGCGTGCCGTACTTCCCCATCGGGACGACGTGCACGCAGCGGGACTGGTAGCCCGCCTGGCAGATCTCGCAGGTGTTGTCCGAGGCCATGAACGAGCCGACCACGAAGTCGCCGACCTTCAGGGTCTGCACCTCGGCGCCGATCTCCTCGACGACGCCGACGTACTCGTGCCCCATCGGGGTGTGATCGACGTCGTCGTCGCCGCGGTACGGCCACAGGTCCGACCCGCAGATGCAGGTCGCGGCGAGCCGGATGACGGCATCCGTCGGCCGGGTGATCGTCGGCTTCTCGCGCTCCTCGACCCGGACGTCGCCGGGGGCGTACATGACTACTCCACGCATTCTTACTGCTCCTTCTGTCGTGTGAATCCAGTCAACGCCGATTCCGCCACGCGTGGGAGGCTCTCTCATGGCACCCCTCGGATCACGGCGGACGGGAATAGTTCGACGGGCCGCGCGTTGCACCCGACATGATTGAAACTTCAACCGTCGCTCCGGTCGCCACGGAGCGCACCCGCGTCCGCGTGCCGCTGCGCTTCGGCGACGGCTTCTCCACCACCGCCGACGTCGTCACCTTCGACGGCCTGATCGACGGCCGCGAGCACCTGCTGCTCGGCCTCGGCGACTGGCGCGCGGCACTCGAGCGCGCGGCCGACGGAGGCGCCGCACCCCTCGTGCGCCCGCACAGCGAGTGCCTGACCGGTGACGTCTTCGGCTCGGAGCGCTGCGACTGCGGCCCCCAGCTGCGCGAGGCCGTGGAGCGCATCGCCGACGAGGGCGGATTCCTGCTCTACCTGCGCCAGGAGGGTCGAGGCATCGGCCTGTACGCCAAGCTCGACGCCTACGCGCTGCAGGACGCCGGACTCGACACGTATGAGGCCAACGTCGCCCTGGGCCACGGCGAAGACGAGCGCGACTACACCGTCGCCGCGCAGATGCTGAACGCGGTCGGCGTCGACGGCATCCGCCTGCTGAGCAACAACCCCGACAAGGCCGTGCAGCTCGAGGCCCTCGGCATCCGCGTCACCGAGCGCGTGCCCACCGAGGTGCACCTGTCGGAGGCGAACTCCCGTTACCTGCAGGCCAAGCGCGACCACACCGCGCACACGCTCGACCTGTCGGCGGCGTGACACGAGCGTGACACTCGAGGAGGGCACCATGACCGCGGCAGGACAGCATCCGCGTCGACTCGACGACGGAGAGATGGCGACATGGCTTCCCGTCATCCGGTTCGTCCAGCTGCTGCCGCAGGTGCTCGACCGCACCCTGAAGGAGGAGGTGGGGCTCAACCACGCCCGCTACGCCATCCTCGTCACGCTGGCCGGGCAGGGCGAAGGCACCGTGACGATGACGGAGCTCGCGCGCATCGCCGGCCTCAGCCGCTCACGCCTGAGCCACGCCCTCGACTCGCTCGAGGAGCGCGGCTGGGTGGAGCGCACCTCGTGCAGCTCCGACAAGCGCACGCTCTCGGCCACCCTGACCGCCGAAGGCCGCGAGATGCTGCGCACGGCCGCTCCGGTGCACGTCGAGCAGGTGCGGGAACTGGTGCTCGATCCACTCACGGCGGAGGAACGCGAGCAGCTCGAGGCGATCCTCGGCAAGCTCCTGCCCGGCGTGACCGCGGCGCTGTAGCCCGATCACCCGCGGCGAGGTGCGCGAGTTCCTCTCCTGAACAGGCAGCTGTTCTGCTCTGAGCAGAACAGCTCGAACCCGCCGGATGCCGCGGTTTATCGTGAGGCATGGCCGACCTGATCTCGTTCCCGCGCACCCCTCGCCCCGATCGCCCGAAGTCGGGCGGCCCCGAGCCGCTGTGGCGTCAGATGCTGGGCGACCAGCTGCGTCGCCGCCGACACGACCGCGAGGAGACCCTCACCGAGACCGCGGAGAAGGCGGGCGTCTCGCCCCAGTACCTCTCCGAGGTCGAACGGGGGCTGAAGGAGCCGTCGAGCGAGATGATCGCGGCCATCGCCGGCGCACTCGACACGAGCCTGATCGAGCTCACGAGCGCCGTGGCCGATGACCTGCGCTCGGCCGCGGTGCCGGCATCCGCTGCCGTGTCGGTGTCGGTGTCGCGCGGCTCCTACGCCCTCGCCGCCTGACTCACAGCCCCCGCGGTCCGAGCACCGTGTCGATGAGCCCGTAGTCCAGGGCCGCGGATGCCGTGAACACCCGGTCGCGGTCGGTGTCGGCGCGGAGCTCCGCAACCGTGCGCCCGCTGTGCCTCGCGAGGATCTCCTCCATGTCGGACCGCACCCGCACCACCTCGTCGGCCGCGAGGATCAGATCGGGGATCGCACCGCGCGACTGGCCGGCCGGCTGATGCAGGACGATGCGGGCGTGCGCGAGCGCGGCGCGCTGGCCCTCCGCACCCGCGGCGACGAGCAGCGCAGCGGGACCGATCGCCTGTCCGACGCAGGTCGTCGCGATCGCCGGACGGATGTGCTGCATGGTGTCGTAGATCGCCAGGGCCGCGCCGGGGTCGCCGCCCTCGCTGTTGATGTAGAACTGGATGCCGCTCTCCGGACTGTCCGCGTCGAGGTGGAGCAGCTGCGCGATGAGGGCGTTCGCGACACCGGCATCGATGCCCGTTCCGAGATAGATGACGCGTTCTGCGAGCAGGTGGGAGTAGACGTCCATGATGCGCTCCCCCCGCGGATGCTGCGCGATGACGTTGGGGATCGAGTAGGTGCTCATGCGGTCACCCCCAGTCCGACGCGCGCGCGTTGCCGCGGCATCACCTCGGCGATCGAGGCCACGATCCCGTCGATGAAGCCGTAGTCCTGCGCCTGGGTCGCGGTGTACCAGCGGTCGTGCAGCGAGTCCTCGAAGATGCACTCGAGGGGTTGGCCCGTGTCGGCGGAGATGAGGCCCAGCACGGTGTCGCGCATGTGCCGCAGGTCGTCGGCCTGCGTCTCGATCTCGCCCGCGGAGCCCCCGATGCCCGCCGAGCCCTGATGCATGAGGATGCGCGCGTGCGGTAGCGCCCGCCGCTTGCCCGGGGTGCCCGCGGAGAGCAGGAACTGCCCCGCGCTGCAGGCGAGCCCGAGGGCGAGGGTCGCCACGTCATTGGGGATGAGACGCATGATGTCGCGGATCGCGAGCATCGACGGCACCGAGCCGCCGGGCGAGTGGATCCAGAGGGCGATGTCGGCGGCGGGATCCTCGGCCGACAGGGCGAGCAGCTGCGTCATCAGCAGTGTGCCGTTGTCATCGTCGAGCGCACCGTCGAGCACGAGCACGCGCTCGTGGAACAGTGCGCGCCGGGCCTCAGGGCCGAACTGCGGGATGGAGGGGTTGTCTTCGCTCATGCCCCCAGCATCCGTCGCCGCCGCACGCGTGCGGTCGGATTCTGCCCTGAGCCGCTCTGCTCTGAGCAGATGCGTCCTGACGCCGTCTCAGCGCAAGCCGTCTTCGCAGTTGCTGCCCGCGCGCGCCTCCCACCACAGGGCGTATTCTTCCCCGTCGCCCGCATCGATCAGCCACGGGGGGAACGTGACGTACTTCTCCATCGCGAGGCCCCAGGTCGCATCAGCCCGTGTCGACCCGGGGTCGTCTGCGGGCAGCTCATCCTCGGTCGTCCAGTGCTCGGCCGGATGGCTCTTCGCCCATTCGTAGATCTCCTGGCCGGTCTGCGACCAGTCACGGGAGTTCATGCTCTCGGCGATGTCGGCGGGCATCGGCAGCCGGTCCGGAGTGCTGTAGTCGTACGTGCAGGAGTATTTCTGCCCGTCATCGGCGACATAGCTCAAGGAGATCGTCACGTTCGTGGTGAAACCGAGCTTCGAATCCAGGATGGCCATCGTGACGATGACGAGGGCGACGAGGGCAGCCGCCGCGATCCCGATGATCCCCCATACGCGGCGACGTGGCCGAGCCGATCCTGCGGGCGACGGAGCATGACCAGCCACGAGCAGATCCTTCCCCGATTGCGGACGGCGAGGGGCCTCTTCCCGGGACACGACCGCATCGCATCCTCGTCGGGAAACTCCCCCGCATTCCATCGTGCCCGTTCCGGATACGACTCGCCAATCGCGGTGGATCGCAGCGGGTGCGGGTGCGGCCTGAGCGGATGCCGTGGGGCA